>JBEBWN010000129.1:0-9593 GCA_040392235.1 Taibaiella helva
CGTATTCCTGTTGCAATACCATATAAACAGAATAGAGCAGGTAATGTATGTCCGCAGGGTGTATATCATCGTTATCTTCCACTGATTTCAACAAGGTCTCCTGGCTATAGAAGGGAATTCTCTTTCCAAAGATTTGCCGGTGTCGTTTCAGGACGGCATTCCAGAAGCCAAATTCATTTACCACATCTTCAAAGTAACCGGTGATAACGAAGGCCATTTCCCTGATATCCTCCTCTTCCAGCTCCATATTGCATTCATCATCGTTTTGTAGTTCTGTCAGTAGTTTATAAATATCCCTGCATATCTTCAAATAAAATAAATCATAACTGCTATGATTGGGATAAGGTTTCCTTTCCAGAAACCAATGTATATTGATAAATTTATTAATATTCATGAAAATTTTAAAATTTGTAAAAGTACATTTTTATATTTTACCCCTGAGCTTGAAAACGCAGGGCAACAGGGCAATCGCTTTTAAAGAAGTATCTTTGTTGTGCAGTCAGGATCGGTCAAATGAATGACCGATAAAAAAATGACGTCAAGTGAGCAAAGGAAGGCTTATACATCCGCGTTTTCATCAGTATTCCATTCATTAAAAGACCCGAGGAGGACGGGCAAAGGCAACATCAAGTACCCACTTAACAGAAATACTTTTTTTGAACGTAACTTCGACTATTTGCGGTTACCATCACATTGCCGGCAAGTTACCAATGACCGAAGATATTTTAGCGTAGGTGTAGCGAAGGTTGCACAGAAACACTTTAGCAATAAATGGTCGTCCAATCTAAACGGCACTAATTATTATGCTATTGATTATTTATGTTCGTTCTCAGAATTCTCTTAGCACTCTCGGAAGCACAAATAAGCCCGGCAGCCATCATGATTACGTCTTTCAGCACCAGCCTTCCTGCTCCTGATAAATAAGGGAAACCATATTGAGGTGTTGGGAAATCTCCGCCGAGGTTTGGAACATACACTTCGGGAGTAGTAATTAAAAATGTCAGGGTTACTAATGACATCCCCAAAGTGAGTAGTCCGCCAATCAATCCTATTTTTGCATACCAGATTCCCAAAAATGTGAGTAGTCCTATCATAACAATCACAGTTCCTAATCCGTAAGCGAAAATATAGGTCCCATTTTCTTTGTGCCAATCAACGTTTTTCTGAACCGTTTTTCCTTCAGGATTTTTATAATCCTTATATTCAGGTGCATCTTTTGTGTAAAAGAAAGACATCAATGGACTGTTTGCTACAAATGGAACAATTCCGTCCGCTTCATATTGAAAAGCTTTGAGACCGCCTATCCATACCATTACTATTAATATGGATATTCTTGAAATATTAATGAATAAAGATTGGCCATTTGCAAGAATTTGTAGTGCTTTTTTCATTTTGTGCAAGTCTGTTTGTCTTTTTTTTATTACCTTAAAATTTTCTCCATTTTTTTTCCCTTTGCTAACTCGTCGATTAGCTTGTCTAAGTACCTTGCCTTTTTTGTGAGTTGATTTTCAATTTCTTCTATTTTATAACCACAAATTGTGCCTTTAATTAGTTCAGCATTGGGGTGCAGTTTTGCCCTTTCAAAAAAAGTCTCAAAAGTCACTTTTTCGTCAATGAGATTTTGTACTTGTTTCCGGTCAAATCCTGTCAGCCATTCAATAACTTGGTGTAATTCCTCAACTGTCCTACCCTTGCTTTCCACTTTAGTTACATAATGCGGATAAACAGAAGCAAAAATCATCTTTGCAATGCGTTCGTTATGTTTTTCAGTTTCTTTCATTGTTTTAATTTGAGTGTTGCCAAAATTGCTGATAATCCTGCAAGAATACTTATTACAGCTGCAAATGGGAAAAAGTACAGGTACTCTATAACGCCAAAAAAAAGATAAGCAATTCCGATAGGGAATAAAACTTGTCTGACTAATTTTTGGTTTGTGGCAGAATGGTTTGATAAAATCCAAAGCATTAAAATTGTCATTCCGAAAAGCCCAAACATTATCAAGCTATAACCATTGTAATAGTCTGCCAAACTTTTTGTGGCACCCATAAATTCTGCACTGTGACTTTTCATTTCTTTCACCACACCAAAAAGTGGCCCGGTTTCATCATCCCAGCCTAGATGTCCTATTGTATGTCCAAGTAAATGAATAAAAATTAAAATAGCTGAAATTCTGATTAGTAATTTTGATGTCATATTCTATTCATTTTCTTCTTTCTACTAAATTATAAAAAAGAACGAAAGAAAAATGATTTCTTGGGTAAATACGTAGAAAATTTTAACTATACGTAAGCGGCATTTTGCCAATTCGATGCTATCTGCAACGATCTTATTGCAAAGGAGTATTTTAGCAATAAGTAACAATCCAATCACAACAACGTAAAAATATCTGTTCCAATAAAGCGACGTTCTTTTGCTTCTTTTCTTTGGTCGCAATTTGGAAAGAAAAGAAGGCCACTAAAACAACAAAAGGGGTAATGAATATCCCCATGCAATGACGTCGCAACCTCTTTGGTAAAATGTAATAGAAAGTCGTCTTTGTTGGCGTGAATCCTTTCGCGTCCCCAACCCACAGGTAGGTTGTTTATTTGGAATCATAGCGATTACTCTTCCCGCCGTACCTTGCCAGCTTATGCTCGCGTCCTGTCGAGTGCCGCTTTGCTGAAGAACAAAGCAGGCAAAACATAGCCGAGACATCTCGCCACACTTGCCGGATCATGCCTTTGCCTGCATTGGATTACCAGGGTATTCATCTTGCCTTGCAAAACACCGGAACGCAAAACAAATGACTATGGGCATACCACACCTGCTCAGGGGATGGCTCCATCCTGCTTACAGCAGGGACGCCATGATGCCTCGATGGGGCGGTATAGCGCGATGGCCAAAGTATACGGAAGCAATTGGTAGAACACGGCCTCCTTTATTTCTCACGTCCTATCGGATTTCCGAAATTTTGTGACCAAAATTATTGAAGTGATAATGAACAGCCTATATAAGTTGTCATTGGTAGCAAGGAGAAATATGTTATGCAACGTACCCTAAAATTGTGCGATTGGGCCTGCAGTTTCTTGCCATCTGTTTTTTTTGTGTATATGAACGTACGTTAACCTAATATTGGTTATAATTTTTCCGGCGAAGATTCAGTCGCAGGCCCGAATGTACGTAGAGGCTTTGTTCCTGCGGGTAGACATCGCCGGCCCAGGAATACGTCCGTTGTGTGACGCCCAGATCGAAGAACAGTCTTGGGCGGATCTCGTAAGCAGCGGTAAGGTCCAATAGCAGGCAACTCACCTCCGGTCCGTTGGTAATGCCGATACCGTAGTTGGCGGAACGGCTTACATAACTTTTCAGGATATCGCTTCCGTAATTCATATTGCCGGTGTCCACACCTTGTTTATAATACATACCCTGGGCCTGTATACTGAGACGGGGTATGGGCTGGTAGCGTGCAATAGCTATCAGCTCGGCAAAGCCCGCGCCCAGCGGGTGTGCCAGGGGCTGGTTAAAATGGGTATAATTGGCCATGGCGTTGCCAGCAACGCTTTCGTAATGTTGATAGGTGTAAGGACGTACCATATTTATTTCAGCCTGTATATCCAGGTTGGGCACGCTGAAGGCGTCAAAGTACTTGGCGCCCAATTGTATGCCCCATTTATTGGCCCAGTAGCCGTCGCCGGCCAGCAGTTCTTTTTCGGTGAATTCATTGATCAGTAACTGCGTGTACATGTTGATATGCTTTAACTCAATGGCCTTGCCACTAAACCCTATGGACTGCTTGTCGGGGCTTCCCATACTCCGCTCAATAGCCCGGTAGAAAATAATAGGATTCAGATAGGCAAACTCATAATTCTTATCGCGTGTAAAGGTGACGGTCTCAAACAGGCCGATGTTCAACCAGCGGGTAACATTAAGAGACAGGAAGTGCGTAGTGGCAAACTTTTTGCCTGGTGTGAGGGGCTCGCCGGGTAGGGATTGTGGTTTTAGGATGGTGTACAGGTTCTGATAATTTAGTTTCCATACTTTAGTGCTGATCTGGGCAAAGAAGGCTCCTTCCGAAAAGTCGGACAAAAACAGGGAGCGGTATCCGTCGCCCAAAAACTGGTTTCCATATCCGAGCGTCAGGTGTATGTGATCTTTGATCAGGCCGATGTTGGCATAGCCCCTGAACTGAAAGTACTGGAAACCATGAGCCGTTCTGCGGAAGGAGCCGGCGGAGGGAACAGCGTGCCATCGGTCAAAACGCCTGGTTGCATAGTCGACCGGCTCTTCGTAGTTGTTGGTAAAATAAAAGTAGAATCCGAGGCGGTTTTTAAAAGTGCCCCTGATTTCGGCACCCTGGGCCGAATTGAATTTTAAAGTTCTGCTGCTGTTTTTATCATAAATGCCTTCAATTCCCAGAACCGGATTCAGGGACAGGTAAAATCCATTCTTTGAAAAGGAATAGAAATCGGCTTCGTTTTTGTAAAAAGTGCGTAATACCGGCCGTGCCGCATCTGATGCGCCTAAGGCATTGGGCATATATTCGCTGCTGATAGAAAGGGCACGGTTTATATTGTGATAGTCTATATTGGTCAGGCCGGAGTTATAAAAGTTTGCTTTTTCCTCCAATAGAAAATCGACGGCATCCTTACGGGGCACGGGTTGGGCATTCAAGAATAACTGATTGGATAACCAGCCCGATCGCGTTTCCAGCCGCGACAATAAATGATACTCTTCACTGCCCAGTGGCAAATAAGTATGTTGCGACCAGGTAAGGGCCTGTACAAAGCAGGTAAGTAACCCGGTAAGCAGTATCAGTTTGTTCATTGGTGTGCTTGTATTTCGCGGAGCCCTGTTTTCTTTGTATTATCTGAAAGGAGCTGCTCCGGACAAATTAGTATTTAATCAAATTATATAGGGCAGTCATTGTGCTGAACCGGCAATCATTTAAGGATAGATGATTGCCCCGGTACGTTTTCTACTTCTTTAATTGTTCGGCCAGCCAAAGAAATTCCGTACAAAAATCGGCTACGTTTTTGTGGAAGGAAGGTTGACTTAATGTACCATCCTCGGCAAACTTTTGGTCGGCCTGGGGAACGATGAGCATCGACGGCGATACAATACCAAACAGCGCCGGCACCAACTGCAGTATTTGCTGTGCAGCACGCATACCACCCATTACCCCATCGGAAGAAGTAATGATGCCAAACGCTTTCCGGCGTTGTTTAGGGAAATGATCGAACAAATTTTTCATCGCGGGCGAATAACCGCCGTTATACTCGGGGGAACTGATGATGAAAGCATCTGCGGCAAACATCCGCTTTGCCAGTGCTCTATGTTCCTCCGGCGCTTTTTCGGGACTGTTCCACACTTGTTGAATAAAAGGTAAAACCGTTTTATTCATTTCGATCAGGCCAATTTCGTGATGGGTAACAGATTGCAGGTGAGTATATACATATTTAGCGACTCTGGCATTAAGACTAGGGTTTCGCGGACTACCGGCAATGATTTATATATGCATATAATATATTTAGGATAGATCAAGGTGCAAGTTTAAGGTAATATTTCGTTAGCTGGTTATTATAGCAATAATATTTATCATATTAATAACTGAAAAATGCAATAACTTCGCGCCGGTTTGTAAAACCATTTTTGCAAAAAAACACGGACCGGTGCGAACCAATACCGGTCCTGTCCATTTTTAACCAGAAAACAGGGAAAGTATGAATATTATAATACCAATGGCAGGAATGGGTAAACGTATGCGACCACATACTTTAACCACAGCTAAGCCATTATTGCCTATTGCAGGGAAACCCATTGTACAGAGGCTGGTTGAGGACATTATGGCTACAGCCAATGAAAAGGTGGATGAGATAGCATTTATCATTGCGCCTCATTTTGGAAAGGCTACGGAGCAAATGTTATTGGATATTGCTGCTAATTTAGGTGCGCAGGGAAAAATATGTTACCAGGAGGAAGCCTTAGGTACGGCGCATGCCATACTTTGTGCCGGAGAGAGTTTAAAAGGCAACGTTTTTATAGCATTTGCAGATACTTTGTTTAAAGCCGATTTCAAGATCGATACCCGCAAAGATGCTATTATCTGGACGCAAAAGGTTGAAGACCCCTCCGCTTTCGGCGTGGTAACCTTACAGGATGACGGGCGCATAGTGGCATTTGTAGAAAAACCGGAACAATTCGTTTCCGATCTTGCCATTATCGGTGTCTACTATTTTAAGGACGGCGAAAACCTGAGAAACGAAATGCAGTACCTGGTTGATAACGGAATCACGGAAAAAGGGGAGTACCAGCTAACCACAGCCATGGAAAATATGAAGAATAAAGGTATGGCCTTCTATTGCGACCAGGTGGAAGAATGGCTGGACTGCGGTAATAAAGATGCCACAGTGTATACTAACCAGCGCATACTGGCCATAAAGCAGGATAGCGAGCATTTGATGGCAGATAACGCGGTTCTGGAAAATGTAACGGTAATAGCTCCTTGTTATATCGGGGAAAACGTGACGATGCGTAATGTGGTAATTGGTCCTTATGTTTCTGTAGAAACCGGTTGCACGATAGAAGATGCGCGGATTAGTAACAGCATCATACGCGAACAAACTACTGTTAAAAATGCTTTGATAACCAATGCAATGCTTGGGAAAAGCGTAAATTACAGCGGAAAACCTGAAGAATTGAACCTCGGGGATTTCTCAACTGTGTTATGATTAGGCAGACAGGTAGATTAATAGCGAAAAAAATACAGTCCCGTCTATTCTCAGGATGCTGTTTATTGGTCTTATTGTCGCTAAATGCCTGTAGTACAACAAAACAGATTGCAACGGCAGGGAACAGCACAGAAAGCGCTTCGAAGCTTACTGCTGTTCCGGCCGATACTCTGATCAGCGAAACAGATGCGGAAAATTTATTTGTGGATGCTGTACGGGACCGGATAACCGGCAATATGGCGGCATCTTTCGATAAATATACTTTATTAGCCTCTGCGGGTAACCTGGGCGCAACACCCCATTACGAGCTGGCACGCATCTGGATAGAACGCAACAACATTCCCCGGGCTTTACACGAAATTGAAACGGCCGTAAAGAAGGATTCCGTTAATAAATGGTTCCAGATACAACTGGCCGATCTGCTGGCCTATGACGGTCAGTATGCGCGTGCCGCGAACGTTTTTCATAAACTAGCGCAAAAAGAGCGAAATCCTGAGGAATACCTGATCAGGGAGGTTTTTTTATACAAGAAAGCCCAGGATTATAAGAAAGCGCTTGCACTGACGGATCAATTAATTACCTTATTGGGTGAAGATGATGAAGCCGTGCTGATGGAGCGTCAGCAATTGTATCTGAATTTGAATGATGTTGAAGGCGCGGCACGGGAGGTTGGGCAATTGATCCGCTATTACCCCTACGAATCCAAATACCTGGTATTGCTCGCAAATATATACCAGAACAATGGCCTGCCTGGGAAAGCTGCAGAGGTGTTTAAAACACTGGAGGATAAATTTGCTAAAGACGCTGACGCCCAGGTTGCCCTTATTGTATTTTATCTCGGCAATAAAGACTTTGAAAAATATAAAAGATATTTCGAAACGGCTATGGCCAATAAGGAAATGTCTGTTGATGACAGGATTAAGCTTATTTTACCTTTAAGCCAGGGTAGCCTGGAGGATAAAGACCTGTTGCTTGAACTGGCCGCCCTGCTGGCCCGGCAGGAAGATCAACAATGGGAAGCCTTATTGTTTTATAGCGAACTGCTAACCCAAAGGGGAGCATTGGACAGCGCGAGGGAACAGCTGGTATGGGCAACAAAAATAACGCCACCACGTTTCGAGGCCTGGCAGCAGCTATTGGTAATATGCTTGTCGCTACCTGATACCACAGCCCTGATTCATTATGGCCGGCAGGCTATAGAGCATTTTCCCGACCAAACAATGGCTTACTATCTTACGGGCTTGGGGCATTTACTGGCTGGAGAAAATACCGAGGCTATTCCCTTATTCCAGTCTGCTATCCGGAAGTATAAGGATGATAATGAAGAACTCCTGGTGAATATGTTGGTTTCGCTGGGCGATGCCTATAACGAAAACAGGCAGTACCAGGCGTCTGACAGCTGTTACCGCTCGGCTTTAAAACTTAATCCCGATAATGTAACGACCCTGAACAATTTCAGCTATTATTTGTCGGAACGGGGTGAACAGCTGGATGAAGCGGCCACAATGTCGGCACTGTCGCTTAAGCTGCGCCCGGGAGAGCCGACCTTTTTAGATACTTATGGCTGGATACTGTACAAGCAGGGTAAGTATGAAGAAGCAAAAAAGTATTTGCAACAGGCATTGGATCAGAGCAAAGATCTGAAAGACGGTACCATATGGGAACACCTGGGCGATGTAGAGTACAAACTGGGTAATACCCGGCAGGCATTGGAACATTGGCAAAAAGCCCAAAAACTGGGCGGCCATTCCGAATTGCTGTTAGAGAAGATAAAACAACAACAAAGTGATTGATACGAGTAATTATGACTATGAGAGCGCATATACAAAAAGTAGGCCTGGCCTTGCTGGGCCTGGCCTTGCTGGGAACAACAGCCTGCAGAACACAAAAAAAATTACCCCCTAAGGAGCCGGTGGCAAAGATAACCCTGCCGGAATTGAAACCGGAAGAATACCTGGCACAAAGGATAGATTACCGTACTTTCTCGGGCAAAGCATCCGTTCATATGGAACAAAAAGGGGAGCAGCAGGATTTTTCTGCTAATATCCGTATGCAAAAAGACAAGACGGTCTGGGCATCTGCCATAGCATTGGGTATTGCCGAAGTTGCCAGGGCCCTGGTAACACCAGACAGCCTGCAAGCTATAGTCCGGATTACTAAGAAAAGCTATGTGATGCCCTACGAGGAGGGCCTGGCATTAATACAGGCGGAAGTACCTTTCCCTGCCTTGCAAAATTTGCTGATCGGTAATCCCCTGATCAATGATGTACCTTTAACAGCCACGACCGACCAGGACAGTGTATTGATTCTTTCGATGACGAAAGATGAATTTGTACAGGTACTTACTTTTGATAAAGAAAAGCGAACACTCCGGCAACTGGAGCTGACTTCACATACCCGTCCTTTTAAATGTACTATTCAATATAGTCGCTATGGGCCTGTTGCGTTACAGCAGCCTTTTGCCTTTGACCGCAGTATACTGATCGAAAATAAAGGAGAAAAGGTTAAACTAAACTTCGAATTCAGCAAGGCCGAATTGGATGTTCCGGTTGAATTTCCCTTCTCGATTCCGGCCTCTTATGAGCGGGCGCAGGTGAAAAAGAAGGGACAGTAGAGGAGGGTGCCGGCAAGGATGGGGTTTGAAATAAAAAAAAGAGGGACGGCAAATTGGCCGGCCGTCCTCTTTCCAAACTATACCTATGTAAGAAATATTTTTAACTAGTATAAGGTTAAGCATGCTTTGTTACCTCGGTAACTCTTAGTTGCTCTTTTTCAGGCGATTACCGCTTTTTGGTTTTGCCATTTAACCTTTAACTTAATACTAGAGATCTGTAATAGTGTACACTACGGTAGCTGTAAAGGTACCCTGGGCCAGACTGGCTACTG
>JBEBWN010000130.1:0-9551 GCA_040392235.1 Taibaiella helva
GATATGACATACCGCGGTCAGAGCTACGATGCATTGGATACTGCTTACATCCCTAGTAGCAGGATGGAACAACAGCGTCAATACCTGAACCATCAGTATGCATTCCCTGCAAAACCTCGCAACATGTGGGAGCTTGGTCTTAATGTAGGTGTTGCTAACATATTTGGTGATGTAACCAGCAAAGGACCCTGGAATGCTCCTAAGTTTATGAATTCTATGGGATTCGGTGCCAGCATTCGTAAAGCAATCGGATATGCAACTTCTATCCGTTTGTCTTATAACTACTTAAATGCTTCTGGCTACGATTATCGTGCCCGTAATGCTTCTAACGAAGCTCCTTGGAACTTCACTGCTGGTTACCCGGCTGGTTCGGACGTTTATAGTAACTACAAATTTACAGGACACGAAGCGACCTTGCAATTAGTAGGTGCCATCAACAATATCAAATTCCACAAAGCTAAAAACAGCTTGAGCCTTTACGGTTTTGTCGGTGGAGGTGCTTTGATATGGCAAACAAAAGTATCAACGGCTAACGCTCAAGGAAATCCATATGATTTCCAACAATTAAGTCAAACTGCCACAGCTAAAGATCGTAATGACCTTTATAAAGGTTGGTTGAAAGATGCTGATGAATATCAATATCTTGTAAACAAGAGTGACTATACCGGCAGCGGTAAATCCGGAATGTCTATCGGAGACAACACTGTAAGTCCTGTTTTAGTCGGTGGTCTTGGTGTTCAATTCAAATTAGGCGGTCGTGTTTCTTTAACAATTGAAGATAAAATTACCTGGACTGGTCTGGATAACTTAGATGGAGTACAGTTGGATCCTCGTGGTACCGCTCTTTCTTCTGATAAAGACATCCTTAACTATGCTTCTATCGGTTTAGCCTTTAACATCGGTAATAAGAAACGTAGTGTATTGCCTCTGTGGTGGGTTAATCCTATGGATCACATCTACAACGAGCTTGCAGATCCTCGCCATATGACATTGCCTGATCCGGTTCTTCCTGATTCTGATGGTGATGGTATCACTGATCAGTTTGACAAATGTCCTGATACTCCCGCTGGTGTAGCTGTTGATTCTCACGGATGTCCTCTGGATACAGATGGTGACGGTGTTCCTGACTACAAAGACAAGCAATTGATCACGCCTACAGAATGTCAACCAGTTGATGCTGATGGTGTTGGTAAATGTCCTTGCCCTGGCCCTGAGTGCGGCGTAACTGGTCCTCAAGGTTGTAATTTAGGCGCTGGTTCAGTATGTTTCAAAGCAAATTCTGCTCAATTGAGCGGTGATGCTAAAAACCAACTGGCTAATTTGGCTGCTCAAATGAAAGCCAACCCAACTTGTAAAGTAGTTGTAATGGGTAATGCCGGAAACAGCAAAGTACAACAACAACGTTCTTGGGATCGCGTTAACTCAATCATTGAGTACCTGAGCGAAACACAACAAATCAGCCGCGATCAATTCATCTTCCAATATCAAGGTGGTACTGGCGATGTAAATTGTGTAATGTATCGTTCCGCAATGCCTGGTGAAGAAGGTCCTTCTAACTTACCTCCTCCCCATCCACAATTGGGAACTAAAAAATAAATCTGAGGCTTTTTATAAACGCCAAGATAAAAGGGAAGAGCTGTCCACGAAATGGGCAGCTCTTCCCTTTTTGTTAAAACATGACGGAAATACTTTTCTCGGTTAGATGCTGCTTGCCTATTGGTAGTTGAGGGTGATATAATTGTGCAGGGACGCATGCTATACAGCTACTTAAATGAAAAACTATCCCAGCTTGTAATACAGGGGCGCGACAAATGTCTTAAAATGACACAAACGGGAACATTAAGTAATTTAGCCAAATGCGGCAAGCCGACCCATTTACAAGGTACCGGGTGGGAATGTAAATCGTAGAATGTAAGGATACAATGCGTGTGGGAAAGAAGGTAGTATTGACTTACTTTGTGCCAGGTATACACTTTACTAAAAGGTAAAATAGTCCCCAGAAGACAGGGAATTGCGTATTTTTCAACTGCGGGGTTAGCAATATAACATTGCTTTCGGGTGTGTGTGCTTCTTTCAGCGAGCCATCAAAGCCCAGTTTGGTCCATTTATCGTGCGTGGTGACTCTATTGATCGTGCGTGGTGACTCTATTGATCTCGGCGGCATTTGCAGCCTCAGGCGCCTTTCCGTCTCCGGAATGCCTGCATAAATACTCCTGTGATCTCTTGTTGACTGTTTACCTGTATTATTTATTACCTGTTGCAAATACCCCGTCTACGCAACGCCCCTTAAATGAAAAAGGGTGGTGAAGAATAAGAGTATTCTTACCACCGCTTTTTACTCCTATGATTAGTAAAATTTTAATATCAGTTTAAATTGTCGGGACCGGGCATAGGAAGTGTTGGAGAAACAGAAGTTGTAGTATTTCCGGGTAAGGCCTCTTCTCCATTGGTTGGTATTACAATGTCCATATTGGCAATCTCCTTCAATTGGGGAAGCTGTTCTGTTGAATTAATGCCAAGGTAGTCCATGAAATTTTTTGTGGTGGTATACAATAGGGGCTTCCCAACGGCGTCCTCGTTGCGGCCGGCTATAACGATTAATTCCTTTTCCAGCAGCTTTTGAATAGAGTAGTCTGAGCTGACACCTCTTATATACTCTATCTCAGACTTAGTAATGGGCTGTTTGTAGGTAATAATGGCCAGAGTTTCCATTGCTGAAGAGGATAGTTTTTTTATATATTTATCGCCATTAAGCTGCAGTACAGTTTGATGATAGTTCTTTTTGGTTAAAAATTGATATCCTCCACCGGTTTCCCGCAATTCAAAGGGGTAATAATCAGTGTCATATTTTTCTTTTACAGCCTCAAGGCAGACGGCTATTTTATCGCCTTCCAGCGACATTTCCAGGGCATTGCCTAATAATTCAATCATCTCCATTTGCGGTAAAGGGCGTTCGCTGGCGAATATGAGGGCTTCTACATGTGGCATCAACTGCTCTAGTTCCATAACATCATCTTTTGATTCCAGACCCGAAAATAAGACAGGTATGGTATTTATTGTCAAAAAGAAATGCACACTTGTGGAGAAAAAGCCGAAATAATTAGCCTGAAGGATTCTTTCACTTATTGTTGACAATAATATTAAATATAGGTAATATGATATCTTGTATCTTTAGGTATCTTAAATCGTTACTTAAACTTCTATTTTATGCACTGGAGGACTTTTAAAGGGGAGATTATTAAAGTGCCCATTAAGACAGCCGTGGAGCAGGCAATTATCAGGGAAACCGGTTCTGGATATAAACTGAAGGTTTGTATCGGTACCGACTCGCAGGTAAATGGTGCAGTAACGGCTTTTGCTACCGTTATTGTTTTTCTAAGGGAGAAGCATGGAGGTTTTATGTTCATTCAAAACGATCAAACCAGGCATCCTTATTCTTTGAGAGAGCGAATGTTGGCGGAAGTAGCAATGAGTATCGAAATTGCATACGAACTATGCGACCTGTTTAATCGTTATGATGTGGATATGGAAATTCATGCGGACATTAATACCAATCCGCACTTTGATAGTAATGTTGCCTTGCACGAAGCGATGGGATATATCATAAGCATGGGCTTTGCTTTTAAAGCGAAGCCGGAAGCTTTTGCCAGTAGTTGTTGTGCGGATAAGGTAATTTAATACGTATAAAGGGACTTAGCTAAGAAAACAGTTACTTAAATATGCCCCAACCGGGCGCCGGGTGAGACAATCTTGCCAGGAGGCATTTTCTTCCTGAATATAACTGATTAACTAGTCTTCCTCCCCAGAGTCTGTCGCACTTGTGGCATTCTCTTTTACAGTAACCATAAATTCTTTAGCGGGCTTGAACGCGGGTATAAAATGCTCCGGAATTTCTACTGCGATATTTTTCTTAATGTTCCGGCCAATTTTCGCCGCTCTTTTTTTGACGATAAAACTTCCGAAGCCTCTTACATAAACAGCCTCGCCATCTGTAAGAGAAGCCTTAACTTCTTTAAAGAATGTTTCCAGGGTTACCAGAACATCCACTTTAGGTATGCCTGTTTTATCAGCAATGCGGGCAACCATATCTGCCTTTCTCATAAAATATAATATATTTTGGAAGTAAAAAATTAGAATGATTAACTATTTTCTTTCATGCAAAATGCTCTAAGTGATACAGTTATCATAACAACACATCAAACATACAAATGTTCATCGCTATAGTAATTAAATAAATGTGCAAACTTTTGTTAAAGAGAGTCTTATTGCTGCTGTTTATGAACTATTTTAAAATTGATTAACTTATTATTTGCTTATTCTGTTCATGTAAGAACGAAGATAGGCACATTCTTCGGAAATTGTTTTAAACACTGGTTGATCAGAATATTTTGATAAAAGATTAAAATACGGGCTTGTAATGCTGTATCGGAAATAGGTGTCATCATCCCAGGGGCGATATACATATTCCCGTGGCATTGGGCAGGTCTTCTGCCAGCATTTGGATAGCATAAACAGGCATTTTGCCTTCAATGCCTTGTCATTTGTTTTATCGTAAGCCAGTTGGAAATACCGGGCGGCTTCTTGGGCAGAGTAATAATTTCGATACTCCGGCAGGAGTGCTGAACGGTTGGAATCGTTATAGTATGCCAGCATATCAACGCCGCTCCTGTAGTACATAGCGGCTTTCCACGCTAAGCCATAGTACGTCATACTATATAATCCATTGGCGTAACGGTAGAGATTTTCTGCACTGGTCTTTTTTATGCCCGATTGCAGGCGCTGCATTTCCCGGCTGAAATCAAGTTTATTGTATGTTGCCAGTTCTTCTTTAGGTTCTTGTGTATCAATCCATCTTTCAGCAAAGGGATCGGGGAGAGGCCACTGAATTAATACGCTGGCAGGCACCTTTTCCAGAAGCTTAACGGCTTCGTCGAAATCAAATTGTCGTATGTAACGGGTAGCCAGGTACATATTGATGGCCCCCTCCTGGTAAGGAGGAGATTGTATCAACCATTGCTCAAAAGGAGATTTTTTTTTGTCCTTCATCCAGTCCCTGAGCTCAATCAATCTTGAGGTAGTTACCTGTTCCATTTCTACCGAATGGCCGGGGTCGACATGTTGTGGTTTGGCGGGAGCCGAATTGTAATAAGCGGCATTTATTCCTTTGCCTTCCGGTCCGATACTGCCCCTGGCTATGCAAAGTAATGCCTTGATCGTATCCTGTTGTTTCATATAGGTATTAGCCAGGACGCTGGTAAGTACATTTCGGTAGGTTGCTGCATATTTGGTATTATGAAGGGCTTTCCCCTCGAGCCAATTTAGCGAAGGTAGTATCCGGGCCTCGGCCGAAGCATCGAGGCGCGGATGCTCTGTAATTTCAAGGAGTAATCGCTCCAGAAGTAACATTTCCGCTATCCGCCCCCTGGGCTGGGATGTTTCCGCATGGGCAAGCCATTGCCGGCAATTTTGCCAATCTTCCTTCATGAAATACAGATAGGCAACCGATAGCGGCCAGAAGGCTAATTCTTCGGTATGTCTTTTATCTTCGGTATATACCTCCTGTGCAAAAGCGATCAGTTTGTTCAGTTGCTGCTCAGACTGTTCCATTTCTTTTAACTGGCGGGTCCAATACGCTCCACCTTGGTAATAGTTATTATAGGGATAATAGTAGTCATTAAAGCCGCGTTTGCTGCGCAGCAGAGGAGTCAGGAAGGTCTGTTCAATTTTATTGATTTCTCTGGTCATTACTACTTCCAACCCTTTTACATTGTGGTCTGTTTTATAAGCGGTGGTCATAAGCGCTAATCCGTTGTTATAGTCATGCAATGCATCCATCACCTGTAACATAGCCTTTTCCTGCTTGGTGGCAGCCAGAGCAAAAGTATTACCGGTCGACGCAGAGAGACCACTGTCATGCGCTTTAAAGCACCAGGTATAGCTTATATAATTGCTCAGTTTATTGTCGTCTGTTCCATAAAATGCTTTTGCATAAAGGAAAGCTGCTTTATCGTACTCCTGGAGTCGGTACAGGCAGCCTGCTTTGAGACTCAGACAGCGGAAATACATTATATTACTTGCTGTCTTTTCCCCGATAAGTTCGTCCCAGAGTTCCAGCGTTTGTTGGCAGTTACCTGAGTAGAATGCCATACGCATTATTTGGTAGGCATATCGCCACCGAAAGAACTCCCCGGTAGCTGCCCGGTGAAGTTGTCGCCCGTTCTTTACCAGGCCAGCCATTGCCTGCTGGTTGGGGTTGGTAACGTCCCATGTATTTTGTATTGCATGATTTGCACATTTTTTGGCATACATCAGATATCCCAGAGCTTCCAGGTCTTTTTTCTTCAGAAACCATTGTGTCAGCTGATTGTTTTTAACAGAGTCTGCAATTTGTAAAGGAGTGTGGCGTTCGATATGGTAGTAGATATTACTCAAATCTTCGTATGAATACTTGTAGATAAAAGAGGCTGCATCTTCTGCCCGGAACTGGTGGTCACCATAAGCCAGCCACTCTTCCAGGTTTTTGTCGTTATCCAGGTTCGTCGCCATTGGGCCCTCCCAATCTTCATAGTACTCGTAACCGGAAATATAATAGAAGGGAAGGTAGGCCGCAGTGCCTGCGGTATTGTTATGGAAAAAGGAAAGGTAAGAGTCAAAAGGATCTTCTCCCCCTCCGCAAGCAATTACAACCTGCTCTAAGCAGATACTAATCAGAGAAACGAAGCAGACAAAAGATATTCTAATAAATGTTGGCATACATTAGCATTTTGCAGTAAAGCCGGCGATAGGGGGCGGAAAACACCGGCCTGATTTATAGAGACAAAGGTAAAAATATAAGTAAAGTACCCGGCAGTAATAATTTGTACTTTTGCATTTTTTAATACATAATTGTTACTATTATGCCCGGTTTTGAATTTTTCGGAGAAGAGGAAAGGAAGGAGGTAAACGAGGTTTTGGAGACAGGAATTTTAATGAGATATGGCTTTGACCAACAGCGTAAAGGCAGATGGAAAGCCAAAGAACTGGAAGCTGCCCTATGCCAGAAATTAGATGTGTCTTATGCACAACTGACATCGAGTGGTACCTCTGCCTTGTCGACAGTAATGGCGGCATTAGGTATCGGCGCAGGCGATGAGATTATTATGCCCACTTTTACCTTTGTTGCCAGTTTTGAAGCGGTATTGACAGCCGGCGCCATTCCCGTGCTGGTAGATATAGATGATACTTTAACGCTTGATCCTGAAGCCGTAGAGGCTGCTGTTACCAGTAGGACCAAAGCAGTAATGCCTGTACACATGTGTGGGGCTATGGCAGACCTGGATGCTTTGGCGGCAATATGTGAACAACACAAACTGGTTCTGCTTGAAGATGCCTGTCAATCCTTTGGCGGAACCTACAAAGGCCGGCCTCTGGGTACTATAGGGCATGCTGGTACATTCTCGTTTGATTTTGTGAAAACAATAACATGCGGCGAGGGGGGAGGAATTGTTACGAACAGTAAAGACGTTTATGTTAAGTGTGATGCTTTCAGCGATCATGGCCACGATCATCTGGGGGTAGACAGAGGGGCTGACGAGCATCCTTTTATCGGCTATAATTATCGCATTTCAGAGCTGCATGCCGCGGTTGGTCTCGCGCAATTGAGAAAGCTGGAGCAGTTCCTGGCCATACAGCGGAAAACCAAACGTATATTTAAAGATCGTTTGTCGGCTATACCGGAAGTGGTCTTCAGACGATTACCCGACGCTGAGGGCGACTCAGCCACTTTTATTGGCTTTTTCTTGCCAGAAGAACATATGGCTCGTCGTGTTGCAGACCATTTGAAGGCCGAAGGTATCGCGGCGTTCTATTACTTTGATAACAATTGGCACTACTGGCGAAAATGGGAACACTTCCGCCAGGCAGTTACTTTAGGTAAGCTCTCGGCCGAACAACTGGAAACTATGGCCATATATAAGACAAAGCATTTTCCTGCTTCCGATGCCATCATAAACCGCTGCGTATGTATTCCTATTAACCTTGGCTGGAGTGAAGAGGAAATTGAACGGCGGGCGGATATGCTTGTCTTATCCGTTCAATTGGCTTTGGGCAATTCGTAAAAAAGGAAATACAAATACTTTATAACGTAATGGCGTTAACATTAAAGAAGAGTTTAGGACAGCATTTTTTGCATGACGAAGATATTTGCCAGCGGATAGTAGCACAGGTGAACCGGAAACCCGGTACGAAATTGCTGGAAATAGGGCCAGGGGGTGGAGCCTTGACAAAGTATCTCTTACAATGGCAGAATGTGGATTATAAGGCTGTTGAAATTGATGACGAGAAGGTCGCGTATTTACACAAAGTATACCCGGATATTGAAGGTAAGCTGATTCATACTGACTTTCTGAAGGCAAATATTCCCTTTGAAGGCAACTTTTCTATTATCGGTAATTTCCCGTACAATATTTCTTCGCAAATATTGTTCAGGGTATTAGATTGGGAGCACGAAGTAGAAGAGGTTGTTGGGATGTTTCAAAAGGAAGTGGCATTGCGTGTTGCGGCAAAAGAGGGTAACAAAGTTTATGGTATTTTAAGTGTATTAATACAAGCATTTTTTTCAGTAGAGTATCTTTTTGATATTCCGCCCCAATGCTTTACACCGCCACCCAAAGTGATGTCGGGCATATTGCGCCTGACCAATACGCATAACCCCTACCAGATTAAAAACAAAGCTGCCTTCTTTAGAATTGTAAAGGCAGCGTTTAATCAGCGGCGTAAAATGTTACGGAATGGTTTAAAAGGTATATTACCGCCGGAAGCACTGGGGCAGGAAATTTTTACAAAGAGAGCAGAACAGCTTTCCGTGGGGGATTTTGTTGTTTTATATCGGCAATATTTTGAAAATTAAGTATGAAGAAGAAAGTATTGATTGTGGCGCCGGTTCACGAGGTGCTTACCAATACGCTGGAAGCCTTGGGGTATGTTTGCGAGCAACAACTGGCTTTACGCACTGAAGAGGCGAAACAGATTGTTGGTGCCTATTCCGGAATTATTACTTCTACCCGTCTGCAACTGGACGAGAACTTCCTGGCCGGTGCAGAACAGCTGGAATGGATTGGCCGGATGGGATCGGGAATGGAGGTGATCGATACGGTATATGCCGCAAGCAAAGGCATTAATTGTTTTAGCAGCCCAGAGGGTAATGCCAATGCTGTGGCCGAGCAGGCTTTAGGTATGTTGCTGGGCTTAACGCACCGGATAGTACATGCCCATATCGAAATGCAGAAGGATATATGGCAAAGGGAGGAGAACAGGGGGTGGGAAATAGAAGGCAGAACTGCCGGGGTTATCGGTTACGGGCATAACGGTAGCGCCTTCGCCAGGAAATTGCGCGCTATGGGAGTAAATGTATTGGCTTATGATAAATATAAAAAAGGCTATGGGGAGCATGGAATAGAGGAGTGCACTTCGTTGAATGATATTTTCCAAAATGCGGATATCCTGAGTTTTCATTTGCCTCTTAATACGGAAACAAATTATTATTTCGATAGGGCTTTCCTGGATGCCATGAA
>JBEBWN010000131.1:0-9421 GCA_040392235.1 Taibaiella helva
ATTAAATTGGAGAATTTATACAGTTATTATGTTGAAATTCAACTGGATATAAGTTGATCAGCAAGCCCTATATATGACCCCCATGGTTTCCTTTACCTTCTGCGGCGGCTTCTTTTTTAATGTTTTAATTTCTCGGCAAATACTTTTTTGAATTTTTCCAGCTTGGGTTGAATAACCATGCGGCAATAACCCTCCCCGCTATTCTGGTTGTAATAATTCTGGTGATAGTCTTCCGCCAGGTAGAAGGTGCCAAAGGGTTTTACTTCCGTCACAATGGGATTGGGATACGCTTTTTCTTCGTTTAATTTCCCGATATAGTAAAGGGCTTTTTCTTTTTGCTCATCGTTATGATAATAGATACCCGAACGGTATTGGGTGCCTATATCATTACCCTGCCGGTTGAGTTGGGTAGGGTCGTGCGCAGTAAAAAAGGCAGCCAGAAGTTCGTCGAACGAAATGACCGCCGGATCATAGACGATATTGCAGGCCTCCGCATGTCCCGTAGTACCGGTACAGACCTCTTTATAGCTAGGGTTGGGTACATGGCCATCTGTAAAGCCGGAAATGACGGTATCTACGCCCTCAAGCTGCTGGAATTGTGCTTCTACACACCAAAAGCAGCCGGCAGCAAAAGTGGCGGTATCTTTTTTATGTTCTGACATAGGATGAGATGATTTTTGATTCATTTCTGCAAAGGTACTGGAATGGCTGAAATCGGTAGACGCGGTACAGGCGTATAAACTTAATGGCGCCATCAATACAATCAGTTTCGCAATTATGGAAGACATACTTTTTGCTTAAAGGTACGAAAATAACGGGGAATGTGTATCCTTTGAAAAGCTTGCTGGTAGCAGGATGTGAAAATATTTTCACTTTTTTTTTGAAAATTGAAATGCTTGCCTTTATTTTGCGCCCGGAAGGATGGCAGAGTGGTCGATTGCGACGGTCTTGAAAACCGTTGACTGTAACAGGTCCGGGGGTTCGAATCCCTCTCCTTCCGCCAGCTTTTTGAAGCCCGACTTTAGTCGGGCTTTTTTGTTGCCCGGCTTTGTGAAGCTATGCTTTAGCACGAGTAGGGCAACAAAAAAGGAAATGAGCGTAGCGAATGGGCTTCAAAAAGGCTGAAGCACCACCTTTCAAGGGATCATACAATAATCCCTCTCCTTCCGCTGAAAGGGTCTTCATTAAGAAGGCCCTCGTTTTTTGTAGATCAACAATCCCTTTTCTTTCATTTTAAAATGGTTATGTGCCACTAAGCCGAGCATAGTGGGAGAGCTGCAGTTGGGGAGAAGGAAATTTTTGTCATCTGATTTATGCGAAATGAAATTGCCGATAGGATATACAATTCATGACGGCAAAGTCCTTAAATGTATAAGAAATATTAGTGTATATGCAAATAAGATATATTTTGTATTGTTTTATGCATTGACCCGCCATAATAATGTCGTATATTTCGCGGCAAAAAAGATGTCGCAATTTGGAAAAACCTGGTGGGGACAACAGTGGCTCAATTCACTGAACAATATAGATTATAGCAATCGGCTTCCGCGCGGCAGTAGCTATGCCCGTAAAGGAGCTGTTACAAAAATAGATATTAAACATAATCGCATAATCGCTAAGGTGGCTGGTAGTCGACCTAGGCCTTACAATGTTGATATTATTCTGCCGCCATTTTTCGATCCCGAGTTAAGCCGTTTTATTGATGAATTGGCCGTTAAGCCGTCAATTATTTCTAAATTGTTGAACCGCGAGTTGGATCCGGATGTGCTTTCCATTGCTGAAGCGCAAGGGTTGAAAGTTTTTCCGCGGCAGTGGACGGATTTTAAGATGCAATGTAGCTGTCCCGATTGGGCTGTACCCTGTAAACATCTTGCTGCGGTTATTTATAAAGTATGTGCGGAGATCGATAATAATCCGTTTCTGGTTTTCAGTCTGCATAATATTGACTTAATACAGGAACTTAATGATCGCGGGCTTCTGGTGAGAAAAGAACAGACCGCCATTCCCAAAATATTCGATCTGTATTTCGATAAACAAAAAAAGAATACCGGAAGGAAAAACGGAAATAGTTTTGACGCCGCAAATGCGTACCAGAAATTATCTTTTTCATCGTTAAATTTATTGTTGGATCCGTTAGTTTCTCTTTTGTCTGAACATCCCGTTTTCTATACCGGGAAAACTAATTTTAAAGAACAATATTACACTGCTATGAATCGTATTGTACGTAATGGGCAGCGTATATTGAGGGGTAAAACAAGCCTTGGAAAAGCATTGCAGCATGTTGTACCGGAAGTACAACATATTAATACGCATAGCCGGGAGAAGATAGCGATTGATGAGCACTTCCAGGCAAAGGTTTTTGTAAATGACGAAGTTTTTACACTTTCCGAATTTATCCTGCAGATTGTACAGGTTCCTGCGCATAAAATGTTAGATTATCAGCCATCAACTGCAGCGATGCATTCTTTACTCTATTTATCCCTACATATGGTGGCTAATGGCGCTATTGTACCGCAAATTGTACAGCAGCCTGATAAGCAGTTGGCTATTCGTTGGTTACCGGCGATGCTCAGCAAAGAAGTCAGGACCTTATTGGAAAAAATGGGAGAAATGCTACCGCCTGATATTTTTTACTGGCATGACTCTAAAAAAGAAATTTTTATAAAGAAGGATATTGCGATTAACCTGCTTTCTTTATTTATCACCGAACTGGTAGATATTTTTGAGGAGAAAAAAGATAGCAACGATGTATTCTATAATTTATTCTTCCGGAAAAAAACGTATGCTTTCTCAAACCCGGGCGAGGAATCATTGGGTGGTGGTATTCAATCCTGGTTGCAAAAATATTATATTACGCAAGGCAAGTTTCGCTTGCAAATTGTAATTACAGAATTAATTAACGATCAATTTTTGTTGAGCCTGAACGTTATGCGTTCCGATAATAAAGCTGGCGAATTATCAGTACCTTTAAATGATATACTTTCACTGAAAATACATGAAAAAGAACGGTATGAAATTCTGCAATCGCTGGCGCATTTACATGGAATAGTTCCGGGACTGGAAGAGTTTATTAACAGTAATGGCGATGCCGTGATGGAAATGGGAATGGATACTTTTACGCCATTCCTAATGCAGATGACTCCGGTAATCCGTTTATTGGATATTGATATTCTACTGCCTAAGTCTTTACAGCATATTCTTAAACCCAAACCGAGTGTAAAGCTGAAAGCAAAAAAAGGGAAGTCTTTTTTACGTATAGACCAGCTTTTGGATTTTGATTGGCAGATAGCAGTGGGTGATTCGATAATGGATCAAGTTGCGTTTAAGAAATTGCTGAAACAATCTGATACCCTTATTAAATACAAGTCGCAGTATATTTATGTAAGTAGCGAAGACCTTGAAAAATTACATAAACATTTTACCGCAGCGAAAGATCTCACGCCATTTCAGCTATTGCGGGTAGCGTTGGGGGGCGATTATTTTGGTGCGAAAATTGAACTTACGGATGAAGTACGTCATTTGATCAAAGAGCTATCGGAATACAAGGAGATTACTCTGCCGAAAAATATCAACGCTACGTTGCGCCCTTATCAGCGAAGAGGTTTTTCCTGGATGTATCGCAATGCTCAAATTGGTTTTGGCTCTGTAATTGCCGATGATATGGGGTTGGGGAAAACCTTACAGGTCATTACAACATTATTGAAGTATAAAGAAGAGGGATTTTTAAATGATAAAAAGATATTAGTGGTGGCGCCTACTGGCTTGCTTACTAACTGGCAAGCCGAAATAGAAAAATTTGCACCATCATTATCTGTACACCTGTTTCACGGTGGTGGCCGGAAATTGAGCAAAAAATGTGATGTGCTGCTCACCTCTTATGGTATTGCCCGTACAGATATTGCTAAGCTAAAAAAACTTTCCTGGCACACATTGGTGATAGATGAGGCGCAACATATAAAAAACTACGATACAGCGCAGGCCAAAGCTATTAAAAGTATAGGCGCCGATAATTTTATTGCTATGAGCGGAACGCCGGTAGAGAACCGGCTTACTGAATTTTGGAGCATTATGGATTACAGTAATCGCGGATTATTGGGTAATGTTAAAGATTTTCAGGAAGGTTTTGCATCACCTATAGAAGTATATAATGATATTGCAGTAGCGGATAAATTGAAAAAAGTTACTGCACCATTTATGATACGTCGTTTAAAAACAGATAAAACCATAATAAACGATTTACCTGATAAAATCGAGATGGATTGTTTTGGTACACTCGTAGCAGAGCAGGCGAGCTTGTATGAAAAAACATTAGAAGAAGCGATGAATGAAATTGAGGCTATTGATGATTCAAGCAAGAAAGGTTTGTTTGTACGACAGGGATTAGTACTGCAAATGATTTTAGCTTTAAAACAAATATGTAATCATCCGGCACAGTTTCTGAAAAATAAACAACTGGATGTATCGCATAGTGGTAAGCTCGCATTACTCTTCGAAAAATTGGACAGCATTGTAGAAAATGGCGAAAAAACATTGTTATTTACACAGTTTACGGAAATGGGGGCAATGTTGCAACACTTTATTACCGAGCGCTATAAAGAAGTGCCGCTATTTTATCATGGTGGCTGCAGTTTAAAACATCGTAAAGAAATGGTGGAGAACTTTCAGCATAACCCGGCGGATAAAATTTTTATTCTTTCGCTGAAAGCAGCCGGTACAGGATTGAACCTTACTGCCGCCAACCATGTCATTCACTATGATCTTTGGTGGAATCCTGCTGTGGAAGCTCAGGCAACAGACAGGGCTTATCGTATCGGACAAAAGAATAACGTAATGGTTCACCGGTTTATAACCAGGAATACTTTTGAAGAACGCATCAACGAAATGATACAATCTAAAAAAGCCCTGGCCAATATGACGGTGGCAACGGGTGAAAACTGGATTGGTAACCTGAGCAATAGAGAGCTGAAAGATTTGTTTGAGATGAAGTAAAAGTAAGTTAAAAGGCAAAACAAAATCAAGTATTATGTATTATGAAGCCTATGAGTAAGCCGGAAGGAGAAACGCCCCGTGGTGTAATCGGTAATGTGTTGCTTTCGGGTTTTTGCCTTTTCTCCTTTGACTTAACAGTCGACTGTCGTTTTCCGGGAGGTAAACAGCGTAGATATATAGTATAACCTGGCATTATTTTGCTATCACGGAAGCGATAGTCGGGGGCCGGTTTCCGATTTGTTTCTACGGAATACCATCGTCTGAAAGCACTGGTAAAAAAGGACTTCATTTCGGCAGCCGGCATTTATTCTCAGCGACTCAAGGCGGCAATGAACAAAAGAGTTTAAGGAAGATGTGGCCGGATTGTTGGTATAACATATAACGGAACAGGTTATACCTACAATCCGGCTGCTGTATTCAGCGGGACTTGCTCAATAATTTAATTCCTGTTAAAGTATTTTTATAGGCTCCAGCCGGCATAACTTCCACAACGCCTTTCCTGGGGTATTCTACATGTTCAGAACTGTGTAAGCTGGTTCTCGCTTTCCTACAACCAATAGATATACCTCTCTCTTTGTTTACTTTGCAGCAACCCCTTGAGCAATTTTACCGGTGTTACGGCTCTTTTGCCTCGCACCTTATCGTGGAATATATCAAATTATAATGACAGATTCATACCCTCAATGAACTTAAGTTATATGTAAAAAAAGAGATTGTGAATATAGTTGGGGCATCTGAAAAAGAAATGGACCCGCTTGTCCAATTCTGCTCATCTCAATTGTTATTTGTTTTTAATCGCTAAAATTCGAAATAAATGACACAAAGAATTAAAGTAAACGAAACAGGCCGTGAGGCGATGGCAACCTTATTCCCTCTTGGAAAATATCTGGCCAAATCTTCTGTTGAAGGGGCTTTGCTCGACCTGGTCTATTTCAGGGTATCACAAATTAATGAATGTGCTTTCTGTCTGGATATGCACGCCAAAGATCTGCGTGCCATGGGCGAATCGGAACAAAGATTATATTTGTTAAATGCCTGGAGGGAGGCGCCTTTTTACAGTGAAAGAGAGCGTGCTGCCCTCGCCTGGGCCGAGGCATTAACAGAGCTGAAAGGTGCTTCTGTGTCCGACACGCTTTATAAAGAAGCACGCCGGCAATTTTCAGAGCAAGAATTAGTAGATCTTACTATGGGTATTATTGCCATTAATAGCTATAATCGAATCAATATTGCATTTGGTGCGGATGTAGGGAGTTATACGGTAGGGCAGTTTGCCGTGAACTGATAAGGCGGAGAGCATATTTAACAAATCAATTTCTTAAAACAAAAATATATGAAAGAATTCTTATTGATCTATCGCAGGGACGTGGCCAATGTCCCCAAAGGCTCTGCAGAGGAAATGCAAAATGAGACCAAACGTTGGATGGATTGGATGGGCAGTATTGCAGCACAGGATAAATTAGTAAACAGGGGCAACCGCCTGGAGCATGGTGGTAAGGTTGTGCAAAACACGAGCCTGATTACCGATGGCCCTTATGCAGAAACGAAAGAAACAATCGGCGGTTATTCTATCATAAAGGCCGGCAGCATAGAAGAGGCTTGTGCAATAGCAAAAGGCTGCCCTGTTTTTGCAATTGGCGGAAGTGTGGAGGTCCGGGAAATTAGTATGTTATAACTTTAAAGCAAAGCCTTCGTATTTTTACGGAGGCTTTTTTTATGAATGAAGAGAAACTAATACCGCATTTATTCCGCACGGAATACAGGAAAATAGTGGCCGTGCTCTGTAGGACCTTTGGTCTTGAACATATAGAGACAGCGGAGGATATTGCCAGCGATACTTTCCTGCAAGCTTCGGAAACCTGGGGCATAAAAGGCCTGCCGGAGCATCCTGCTGCGTGGTTGTACAGGGTGGCACGGAATAAAGCAATAAATCATCTGAAGCGGGGGAAAATCCTGGATACTAAAATTATCCCGGAAATTCAATATCATACTGTGCAAACGGAAGAAGCGGAAATTGATCTGAGTGAAGCCAATATTAAAGACAGCCAATTGCAAATGATGTTTGCCGTTTGCCATCCGGCAATAGCAATAGAAGCGCAGATAGCATTGGCCCTGCGTGTACTTTGTGGTTTTGGCATTGAAGAGATAGCCTCTGCTTTTTTAACCAGTAAAGAAACGATCAATAAACGATTATTCCGGGCTAAGGAGAAGCTTAGGAAGGAGCAAATAGCAATTGAAATGCCTGCTGCCGGTGAAATCAGTGATCGCCTGGATGGGGTATTAAGAACTTTATACCTATTGTATAATGAGGGGTACTATTCTGCGCAGCAGGAAAATGTATTGCAAAAAGAATTATGCTATGAGGCCATGCGTTTAACCTTTTTGTTGTTGGAAAACCGGCATACGAATCTGCCCAAAGTAAATGCTTTGTTTGCTTTGATGAGTTTTCATGCTTCCCGCTTTGAAGCACGTACTGACGGCAAGGGTGCATTGGTATTGTATGATGAGCAGGACGAAACCTTATGGAATAAAGACCTTATAGAACAAGGAACATATTACCTGCAACAGTCTTCGCGAGGAAACAGTTTATCGAAATATCATCTGGAGGCCGGTATTGCTTATTGGCATACGCATAAGGAAGATAGTGCGAAAAAATGGGAAAATATACTACAGCTATATAACGAACTGCTGATACGCGAGTATTCGCCCGTTATAGCGCTGAACAGAACGTATGCCTTATCCAGGGCCAATAATGTAAAAGAGGCTATAGCTGAGGCCGAGAAATTACAGCTTAAGGGCAATCACTTGTATCATGCCCTACTGGGCGAGCTGTATAAAACCATTAATAAAGAAAAGGCGGGAACCCACTACAGGGAAGCGCTCCGGCTGGCCAAAGCAGAGGAAGATAAAAACCTTATCCGGCGCAAAATAGCTTTGTTGGATTCTTTGGGTTAGTTAAGGGCATTTTCTGCTTGTTTTGTAAAATTTTTTTTATGCGATATTTTATTGAGAATTTATCAAAGCAATAATACTCTTACACTGTCATTGCGTTCTTCTTATTATACTTGTTCTTATATTCCAATGGCGAAAGGCCGGTTGTTTTCCGGAATACCTCACGGAACGCCTTTATATCGGCATAGCCCACTTCATACATGATCTCATTGACGGTTTTCCGGGTGGTCTCCAGCGATTTTTTTGCGCATTCTATTTTTACCCGTTGCCAATAGGTTAAGGGCGTATCGCCGGTGGCTTTTATAAAGCGCCGGTCAAAATTCCTTCTGCCTATCGCAAATTTCCGGGACAGCTCTTCAAAAGAAATTTTTTCGTCGAAATGATGTTCGATGTATTCCTGTGCTTTTTTGATCAGTTCGTCGCTGTGCGATTTCTGACCCTTGAAAATAGCGAAACCAGATTGGCTTTGCCGGTCCATGTCTATCTGGAAAATTTTGGAGCAATAAATGGCGGTTGGACGGTCATAAAATTTTTCTACCAGGTAAAGAATAAGATTTAAGAAAGAGTATCCGCCGCCATTGGTGTAAATGCCGTCCTCATCGGTTATCGATTTTTCGGCTTTCATAATCACTTTAGGAAATAGTTGCCTGAAATTGTCTACAGCGTTCCAGTGGATAGAACAACTCCTGTTGTCCAGCAATCCCGTTGAGGCCAGTAAATAGGCGCCGGTGCACATGCTGGCCAGTTCGGCGCCCATTTTATATTGTTCCCGTATCCAATTTACCAAACTCAGGTTCTCCGCTTCCGGCTTACAGAATGCGCTCTTTATAGCGGGAATAATAATCAGGTCTGTTTTTTGTACAGAGGCAATATGTACCTGTGGCCGGACAGCCAACAGGCCATTTACGAAATCGGATTGCTCGCAAACCCCTGCCATCTGGATCCTGAATACCGGAGCCATCCCCTTAGCCTGCGCATACTCGTTAGCGCTCGTAAATATATGATAGGCGCCTATGATACAGGATATCGTGTTTGGGCCGGTCTGCGCATCCGGTATGAGTATGGTAAGGTGTTTCATAGACTACAACTGGTTTAAAATAGGAAATATGGAAGCTTATACAAAACTAGCGCTTTACGCTGTCCAAAACAACCCCCGGGAAAGTCTGTTTTACCCCCTTTTGTTTGCTAAAAAGAGGCATAGTTTTGTAAGAACAAATTCAATTGAGACTATTTTTTCTTATAGAAATTCCTTTCCGCATAGGCCGGGTGAAATAGGGCAGATAGAACGTGTTTTCAGTAATCAGCTATCAAATACTAAAATATAGACAATGAAAAATCAGGATTTTACAACATCATTCTCTGTAGCGGCAACGCCGCAACAGGTTTTCGATGCCTTGAATAATGTTCGCGGCTGGTGGTCGGAAAATATCGATGGAGATACGGATAGGCCGGGCGGCACATTTACATATCGCTACCAGGATGT
>JBEBWN010000132.1:0-9374 GCA_040392235.1 Taibaiella helva
AAACTAAATACAGGATTTATTCTCTAAACTGTAAACTTTTTTTAGGACGAGTCAGGCCTTCACACACGATGCGGGACCCATCCTACATAGTATGGGACATTCCACACACGACGTGGGACCTGCCCCATGTAACATGGAGCTCCCCACAGGCAATATGGGACCCTTCCTACATTATACGGGACTTTGCCCATGTTATATGGGGCACCACAGATGGAACATGGGGCCTCACCCCCGTAAAGCTGAGCCCCTCATATGTGGTGTGGGGCTCAGCCCACGCAATACGCCGGCCTCCGGACATAGCGTGTGGATACGCCTCCATGATAAAAGGGTAGCCCTGTATTGTCAATAGGGGGCAGAATGAGTAGCGCTGACGGCACCAAATTCTGGCAGGCCAGTAGAAAAAGGTTCTAAAAAAACCCGGGAGCAGTAAACGTATCATAAAAGGAGCACACAGGATAATAAGCAAGCCTGTGCCCAATAGGCACACCAAAATAACCAGACCCAACCTTCTCTATATTGGCAGGCTTCATGCTGGTAAACATGGCTCTGCATGGGGATACCGAAATGCTGTCAATATATTGCCCTGCAAAATCACTATTCTACCCGCACAGGTCATAAGATCCATAGTTTATAAATTTGTTGCCGGGCTAAAAAAAACAAGCCGCCACAAAATTGCGGGCGGCTCGATAATGAGTTGTAACCGTTTGCTGGACTTAGGGTAACTTGGCTTTTACTCCATATTTTGTTGCAGCCATTTTCGCATCACATCTTCGTTCAACTCTTTACGGGAGAGGTAGTCCTGAAACTGGTCTTCTTTAATTTTGCCCACTCCAAAATAGATACTTTGGGGATGAGAAAAATACCAACCACATACCGACGCCGCGGGATACATGGCGTAATGTTCAGTTAGCTCTATACCAGTATTGTCTTTAACGTTCATAAGGGCAAAAAGCTTATCTTTTTCAGTATGATCGGGGCAGGCCGGATACCCCGGTGCAGGCCGGATACCCTGATAAGTTTCTTTAATCACTTCGTCCTGTGTAAGATTTTCATCCTGTGCATAGCCCCAGTACTCTTTACGCACTTTCAGATGCAGACACTCTGCAAAGGATTCTACCAGTCGGTCAGCCAGGGCCTGAAGCATGATCTTATTGTAGTCGTCAAATTCTTCATTATATCTTTTAATATGCGGTTCGATACCGGCAATGCTTACCGCGAAAGCCCCCATATAGTCTTCAGGTCCCTGTGCTGGCTTAACAAAGTCAGCCAGCGAGAAACTGGGTTGTCCAGCAGCTTTCTTGATTTGTTGCCGCAGCATTTCCAGGTGCTCTATTGCAGCTCCGGCATCATCGTAAAGTGTAATCGTATCCGGCCCCGTAGCCGCTGCCGGCCAGAAGCCAATAACACCATGCGCCTGCAACCATTTTTCTTCGATAATTTTATCTAGCAAGGCATTTGCATCGTTGTACAATTTCGTCGCTTCTTTGCCCGTATGCTCATCTTCTAATATGGCCGGAAACTTTCCTTTCATTTCCCAGGAGATAAAAAAGGGCGTCCAGTCTATATATCTTCGGATCTCGCTCAGGTCGAAATCCCGGAAAACACGGGATCCGGTAAATTGCGGCGGCTGCGGTTTGAAATTGTCCCAATCTATAACCATTCGGTTTCGTGTTGCATCAGCATAGTCGATGTATTGTTTTACAGATCGCTTGCTTAAAAAATCTGCCCTTAATTTTTCATATTCCGTCTTCACATCTCCCAGGAACACCGGTTTGCTGTCTTTATTAAGTAGCTGGCCAACTACCGTAACGCTCCTTGAGGCATCCAGTACATGAACCACTCCCTTATCATAGCCGGGTTCTATTTTTACCGCGGTATGCATACGCGATGTAGTAGCACCTCCGATTAGTAAGGGTTGTTGCATATTTCTCCGTTTCATTTCTGAGGCCACATGTACCATTTCATCGAGAGAAGGCGTAATTAAGCCACTCAAACCGATAATATCGGCGCCATGCTTCTCCGCTTCATTCAATATTTTATCCGCTGGCACCATAACACCGAGGTCTATTATATCATAGCCGTTACAAGCCAATACTACTCCTACTATATTTTTCCCAATGTCGTGTACATCTCCCTTAACTGTAGCCAGTAGTACTTTTGCTGCTCCACCTTGTTCGGCATTCGGGTTATTTACTTTTTCCTGCTCAATGAACGGTAAGAGGTACGCTACGCTTTTTTTCATTACCCGCGCACTCTTTACCACCTGAGGCAAAAACATTTTCCCGCTGCCAAACAGATCGCCTACAACATTCATACCGTCCATAAGGGGCCCTTCAATTACCTGAAGTGGCCGGGGATACTGCAACCGCGCCTCCTCCGTATCTTCTTCAATATAATCTGTAATACCGTTAACCAGGGCATGTTTTAAACGCTCTTCTACCGGAGTTTTCCGCCATGTTTCATCTTTTACAATTTCCTTGCCTTTGGCTTTTACCGTTTCTGCAAAGGTGATCAAAGCTTCGGTGGCCTCATTGTTTTCGTTGTTACGATTCAGGATAACATCTTCGCATAAACTGCGTAGCTGCGGTTCTATTTCATCATATACCACCAGCTGGCCGGCATTTACAATGCCCATGTCCATACCCGCCTTAATCGCGTGTAGCAGGAAAACACTGTGTATGGCTTCCCGCACATGATCATTTCCCCTGAACGAGAAAGACACATTACTTCCCCCCCCACTCACTTTTGTAAGCGGCATCCGCCTTTTTATCTCGCGGGTAGCCTCAATAAAATCGACGGCGTAATTGTTATGCTCTTCTATACCGGTAGCAATAGCGAAAATGTTCGGATCGAAAATAATATCCTGTGGCTGGAAGCCTACCTGTTCCGTTAATATCTTATAGGCCCTTGCACATATTTCTACTTTCCGGTCCCGGGTATCGGCCTGGCCTACTTCGTCAAAGGCCATGACAATCACGGCAGCTCCGAATGATTTGCAGATACGGGCTTCATGAATAAACTTCTCTTCTCCCTCTTTCATGGAAATAGAGTTGACAATACACTTGCCCTGGATGCATTTAAGCCCGGCCTCGATAATTTCGAACTTTGAGGAATCCAGCATGATCGGAATACGGGCTATATCCGGCTCACTTTGCACCAGGTTAACAAAAGTGGTCATTGCCTTAACGCCATCCAGTAAGGCATCATCCATATTAATATCGAGTATTTGCGCCCCGTTTTCTACCTGCTGACGGGCAACGCTAAGTGCTTCCTCATATTTCTCTTCGCGAATCAGTCGGGCAAATTTCTTGGAACCCGTTACATTGGTCCGCTCTCCGACATTAATGAAATTGGTTTCGGGCCTAACCACCAGTGGTTCCAGGCCACTAAGGCGCAGGAAAGGCTTGATTGCAGTTGTGCTCATTATGGGCATTAATTGTATAGTTAGATACTTTAATGTATCTCAAAATTGTTAAGTATGCAGTTTCCTGAAAACTAGGACAAAGGTAATAAGTTTCGCAAGGATAAAGAAAGAAGGCTGGAAGACCCATTTCCGGAAGGGCTGCTAATCGATAAGATGGGGTATAAATCTGCTGCTATTGGTTGTAATCAGCTGATCATGCTCCCGTATACCGATACCCGCTGGCTCCTGGCCAATGACCCAGCTACCGATCAATGCATATTGCCCCTCATATTCCGGCAAAGTGCATAGCTCCTGGTATATAAACCCCTCCGCACCATAGGTTCCTTCCGTTTTTGCCAGTAATCTTCCCTGACGGAACAGTTCAATATTGGCACCCTCGCGGGAAAGGATGGGCTTTTTTACATAGTTGTCCAATTGGTTGGCATCGAAACCCGAGGATAATAAATAAGGGTGTCCGGGGTATAGTTGCCATAAAACCGGCAATAACGCCTTGTTGGAAAGTATCATTTTCCAGGCAGGCTCTATCCAAAGTGTATTATTGGTATCAGCGATGATGTTTTTCCCAAATTCCTCGGCAGTGAGCCACTCATAGGGGTATAATTTAAACAGGTTGCGCAGAGGCCTGTCTTCCATATCGACAAAAACCTTACTTTCCGCATCCCAGCCAATATCCTCTATAAAAACAAGATGGGTTTTTATACCCGCCTGGATAGCGCAATCGCGTAGGTACTCCGTGGTGGTCAGGTCTTCCAGGCTATCCTTTACACAGGAAAAATGTAAAATGCCGCGGTGTAAGTAGGGTTTCAGGTATTGCCAGCAGTTGATCAGCTTTTCATGAATGCTGTTGAACTGGTCTTTGCCTGGGTTAAAGTCCTGTAGCCAATACCATTGAATAATACCCGCCTCGTACAAGCTTGTGGGCGTATCGGCATTAAATTCGAGCATTTTTATCTGTCCGTTCTTATATGCCAGGTCAAAACGACCATAAACGGAAGGATGATCCTCGTTCCAGGAACGCTCTATCTGGGAAACAAACCATTCGGGTATCAGGAACCGGTTATACAGCCGGTTATCGATTACATGTTGTACAGCGTGCAAGCACATCGTCCACAGTTCGCGGGTGGCTTTTTCCAGTTGCTCTACCTGTTCATACGAAAAGTGATAATAAGCGCTCTCGTCCCAATAGGGAGTATCAATCGAATGAAATCCAAAGCCCAGTTGCTCCACTTTATGTTCCCAATCTGTCCTGGGCGCTATACGTACTCTTTTCAAATTGCTAACGATTATCTATTTATAAAAGAAGATGGGGTTAGGATGATACCGTACTCCTTTTGCCGAACCCACCTCTCGCCACTGCACTTTTCAATGGGTTGCTCCCGATATTCGAGGCGGGCCGTATGCCATTACTAAAGTAGCCCTGCCGGGTAAAATGAGAACCCGCGTACCCGCCATAAGGGCGGAAAGCATAATACCACAGCAACATAGAGCCGATACCCATACCCGAATGCGTTCGGGTATAACCTGCCGTAGTGTCCGAGCGCATGTAAACTTTCTGCTCGCCCCAGTCGGCACCTGCGCCCGAGAGGCTTTCTTTATGGCAAGAAGCCAGGGCCGAGGTAATCAATACAAGGGTAACTGTCTTACTTTTTTTCATCTGATAATATCTTTATGTTATTGACCTGCTTCGGCCGGCGCTTTTACAGGCCGCTACGGTCTTCTAACCTGTTAAACATTACCTTTCCGCTATTGCACCGTAATGTAGAATTCATAATCTTCGCGAACCGGCTCCATTCGTTCCACACCATTATTATCTTTTGCCGTCACCATCTTTGTTCCTAAAGCCGGTAAAGTATCCGTGGTTACTAATATCTTATTCAATTGTCCTTTTACCCATATTTTATGGGTCGTGGTCAACAGGTCGAAACCGTCATGATGTGATACCGATAACACCGTTTCAATAGCCTGGTTCTTATCGGGATGTTGTACAATGTCGTCGTTATGCTCTTCTTTACAACTGTACAAACTGCATAACAGGAGCATTAAACCAAAATAGCGCTTCATTAAAAATCAATAATAAATAATTAGCAGACAAACGCAAATCCTTATTATAAATATAGCTGCAACAAAGCATTTACTTTGCTGCAGCTATAAAGTATATATTCTTTATACCCAGTTTTGACGGGCAATGTACTCTGCTATCTGAATAGCATTAGTAGCAGCCCCTTTACGCAAATTGTCGGCAACAATCCAGCAGTTCAGGGTATTGGGCTGCGACAAATCGCGCCTCAAACGCCCTACGAACACTTCGTCTTTACCGAAAGCCGCCAGGGGAGTTGGGTAATCATTTTCAGAGGGATTATCCTGTACAATAATGCCCGGTGCGTTTGCCAATAATTCTTTAACCTCGTTCAGATCAAAATCGCGTTCGAATTCGATATTAACGCTTTCACTATGACCGCCCATAACAGGTACCCTTACCGAGGTTGCAGAAACGCCAATGCCTTCTTCCCCCATGATCTTGCGGGTTTCCTGTATCATTTTCATCTCCTCTTTCGTATATCCGTTATCCTGGAATACGTCGATATGTGGCAAAACATTCATGTCAATCGGATGGGGATAAAATTGTTTTATTTCATTCCCCGACCTTTCAGAAAGCAGGTGGTCCACCCCCTTCTGTCCGCTGCCCGTAACACTCTGATAAGTGCTTACCACTACGCGCTTTATACCATACTTATCCTGCAAAGGTTTTAAAACCACTACCATCTGGATGGTAGAACAATTAGGATTAGCAATCACTTTGTCATCGGGACCCAATACCGATGCATTTACTTCAGGTACGACCAATTTCTTATCGGGGTGCATGCGCCAGGCCGATGAATTATCGATAACGTAGCAGCCTGCGGCTGCAAATTGTTCCGCCCACTCCAGGGACGTGCTGCCACCAGCAGAAAATAAAGCAATAGCCGGTTTCAACGCCACAGCTTCCTCCAGGGTCACCACGCTGTATTCCTTACCCTTAAAAGAAATCTTCTTTCCCTTCGACTTCGCAGAAGCTACGGGTATAAGTTCCGTTACCGGAAAATTTCTTTCTTCAAGGGTGCGCAACATGGTGCTGCCCACTAGGCCTGTTGCGCCTACTACTGCTACTTTCATTGCTAATATAAATGAATTAAGTTGTGATAAATTTGTTTTTTATGTATAAAAGTCTGCAAAGATACAACCTTCTGCCCAGCATCAGGACTGCATTAATTCTTTTATATCCTCCATAATGCGCTTGGCAATATTGCCCGCGGTGGTTTCTGAATTACTTTCCGCATAAATCCGGATAATCGGCTCCGTATTAGAAGTTCTGAGATGCACCCAATCGGTGTCAAATTCAATCTTCAATCCGTCCTCCGTATTGATAGGTTGCTTTTGGTATTTATCTTTTATTTTCTCGAAGAGTTGTGGTACGTCGATACGTTCATCCAATTCAATTTTATTTTTTGAAATATAGTATTCCGGATAATTACGTCTTAATGCGCTGATACTCTTATCAGATTGGGCCAGGTGCGATAAAAACAGCGCTATACCCACCAGGGCATCCCTTCCATAATGCAATTGCGGGTCTATGATTCCACCATTGCCTTCTCCGCCAATAACGGCATTTACTTCTTTCATTTTATGCACCACGTTCACTTCGCCCACAGCGCTGCCATGGTATTGTCCGCCATGCTTTTCGGTAACGTCGCGTAAAGCCCTGGTGGAAGAAAGGTTCGATACGGTATTACCTTTCGTATGTCCCAACACATAGTCGGCCACGGCCACCAATGTGTACTCTTCTCCAAAAGGATACCCGTTCTCCATAACGAAGCACAGGCGATCTACATCAGGATCAACGACTATGCCCAGATCTGCATTCTTTTTGGGAACTAAAGAAGATATTTCCATGATGTTCTCTGGAAGCGGTTCGGGATTATGAGCAAACTTACCGTTTACCTCCTCGTTAATTGAAATAACCTCTGCAACACCAAGGGCCTTCAGTAAAGCCGGTACAAATATTGCTCCCGAGGAGTTGATGCCATCTACAACAACACGGTAATTTCGGGAAGCAATTGCCGCCGCATCTACTAAAGGATGGGTCAGGATAGCATCAATATGGCGCTGCATATAGTCGTCCTTAAGCGTTACAGAGCCCAGTTTCTGAACATCTGCAAAAAGAAGCGATTCTTGTTCGGCTATGTCTAATACTTCCGCACCCCAAACAGCATCGATAAACTCTCCTTCGCTATTCAATAGCTTTAAGGCATTCCACTCCTTCGGGTTATGACTTGCCGTAAGAATAATGCCGCCTGCAGCCTGCTCCCATTTTACCGCCATCTCGACTGTAGGCGTTGTACTCAGGCCCAGATCCACTACATCGAAACCCATGCTCTGCAAGGTCGCCACCACCAAGTCCCGCACAATAGGGCCCGAAACCCGTCCATCTCTTCCTATTACTATTTTTTTCTCTTTTCCCGCTTTTTTCTGATCCAGCAGAACAGCGAAAGCGGCAGTAAACTTAACGATGTCTACCGGTGTAAGTCCCTTACCTACTGCACCGCCAATTGTTCCCCGGATTCCGGAAATTGATTTTATTAAGGCCATTAGTCGATTTAAGTTAATGCGTTGCGAAATTACTGGAATTTCGGCCTTAAAGGCGAACGGTGGCTGATAAACTTTTCCTTATTATTATTACCGTCCTGAGCTGATATTTCACCTCCCGGGAGAGGTAGATATTGATCTATTCCTGCTCCAACAAACAGTAGCGCTCCTCTTATTGGCTCAGATGGCTTTTCTTTCATTAAGTTTGCAGCTTAATTCACTGAGGAAATGCAAAAGGAATGGTTTGAGTCCTGGTTTGACTCTCCTTTTTATCCCATATTATATGAAAAAAGGGATGAGGGCGAAGCTAATTTGTTCGTTACTAACCTGGTAAACTACCTGCAACCAATGCCCAACAGCCGGATCGCAGATATTGCCTGTGGCGAAGGGCGTTTTGCCCTGCAGTTAGCGGAATACGGCCATGAAGTAGTGGGAATCGACCTGTCGGAGCAAAGAATACAGAAAGCCAAACAATGGGAGCAGGATAACCTGCATTTTTACGTGCATGATATGCGCTTCCCCTTTTATATTAACTATTTTGATTTTGCCTTCAACTTCTTTACCAGTTTCGGTTATTTCGATCTTCCCCGGGACAATCATATGGCGGCACACGCATTTGCAGCGGCCTTAAAACCGGGAGGTATATTGGTCATTGACTATTTTAATGAATACCATATTGAAAAAAACCTGGTGCCCCGCGAGGAGGTTTCCCGGAATGGTATTGTATTCCATATCCGGCGTTATATCGAATCGGGAAAGATAGTAAAGGATATCTGTGTTAAAGAAGACCGGGGTAGGGAAACTCATTTCCAGGAGCGGGTCTCTGCCTTCCGGCTGGATTATTTTGTGCAACTGTTTTCTGGTTGCCATATGAAATTGCAGCAAACTTTCGGCGATTACCGCCTGTCTGCCTTCGAACCGGAGACGTCGCCGAGGTTAATTATGGTTTTTAAAAAGAGCTCTGATTAGCCCCCGGATTTGTATTAGCACTTTGTTTTTTTTGGGGGGGGTATTTTTGACCTGACATCAGTATCCCGCCGGTTGTTATTAGCTGGTTCAGAGATTTATAGGAATAGTTTGCGTTGTAACGGAACATGGGTTCGACCAGCGCGGCGCTAATACACTAAATAGCATAATTCCCCCGGACATCCCAGAAGAATCATATGATTATAGCCTCGGCCACGTAACCTCCCTTCGAACCGGAAGGGATCAATACCTCGTGGCGAGTCAATCGTACATTGCCGATTTATGCCATTGTATTTGCATTATTACTTTTAACGGAACACCAAGAGGAGTGCTTCTTCGGCTTAATACTGGGCCATAATTA
>JBEBWN010000133.1:0-9331 GCA_040392235.1 Taibaiella helva
AATAAAATCCGTAGCTGATATCCTTTCCCTGGTCGTTGTAATAATATATTCTTACAATACCCTGTTCTATGAAATACAGGTTGCGGGCTATACGTCCCTGTTCCAGGAGCGGGTGTCCCTTACTATACTCTGCCGGCATGAAAACCGATTGTATCGCTTCGCTGGCTTCGGCTGATAAGGGGATGAGTTGCTGTAAATAGGATGTCACATTCATATTTCTCTGGGTTAAATCAAGGTAAAAGGGCAAAACTAAGTTAAGTCAAAAGCGGAAAGGGAAAGCATAAAGTTAATGTTAATGCCTAATCCTTTTTTTACTTCCGATATCGGGTGCCGGTGTGCAAGAAAAACGAGAAGTATTAAGATTCCCAATTGTTAACAAGGGAACACGATAGTCGGATGGTAATAGCGCCTGTAGCGGCTATGTCTTTGATTCCCGGGCAGATTATAGCTCTAATCAAAAGAGGCTAACCGTTTAGGATAGCCTCTTTTTGATAAAATATTTAATAATGATTAGTCTTCAACTGTTTCACCTACGACCAGTTTCTTCAGGTATTCGGTAGTAACAGATTTAGGACGTTCTATAGGCAGGTTTAAAGCCCTGTCCCAGCATAAGCTGGCCAGAACACCTAAGGAGCGGCTTACTCCGAACAATACTGTGTAGAAATCTTCTTCTACTAAACCGAAATGTTTTAGTAAGGCGCCGCTGTGGGCATCAACATTTGGCCATGGATTTTTTATTTTTCCGGTGCCCTCCAAAATGGCTGGAGCTACTTCGTATATATTCCATACGATCTGTACCATCGTGTCGTCGGGGCAGTGTTTTTTGCCAAACTCCATCTGTGCCGTAAAGCGCGGGTCTGTTTTGCGTAAAACAGCGTGACCGTAGCCGGGTACAACTTTACCTTCGCTGAGGGTCTTTTTAATATAATCCGCTATTTGCTCTTTGCTTGGTGAGGTTGTGCCCAGCGCACTTTGCATTTCTTCTATCCAGCGAATAACTTCCTGGTTGGCCAATCCATGTAAAGGGCCGGCCAGGCCGTTGATGCCAGCAGCAAACGACAGGTAAGGGTCGCTTAATGCCGAACCAACCAGATGGGTGGTGTGGGCCGATACATTGCCTCCTTCATGATCGGCATGAATGGTCATGTACAACCGCATTAACGCCCAGAAGCTCTTGTCCTCAAAACCGAGCATGTGTGCAAAATTACCAGCCCAGTCGAGCATACCGTTAGGCTGGATATGATCGCCGTTTTTATACTTGCGACGATAAATATATGCAGCAACACGGGGTAAACGGGCTATGAGGTTCATTGTATCCTCGTATATATAATCCCAATAATCTTTTTTGCTAATACCTTTAGCATATTCTTTAGCAAAAATAGACTCTCGTTGAAGGGCCATGATACCAATGCTGAATTGGGTCATCGGATGTGTATTCACCGGTAAAGACTCAATAACATCGAATACATAATTGGGTACATGCGACCTGCGTGCGAATACGGCCGATAAATGATCGACGTCTTCTTTTGTCGGCATTTCGCCCAATAACATTAAATGGAAAAGGCCTTCAGGCAGGGGTTCTGTTCCACCTTCGGCTTTGGGTAGCTGCTCGCGCAATTCAGGTATAGAGTAGCCACGAAAACGAATGCCTTCATTGGCATCGAGCAAGGAAGTTTCGGTGATCAGGCCGGTCATACCCCGCATTCCCTGATACACTTGCGCAATGGTAATTTCTCCTATTTTGTAATCGCCATGTTCTGAAATCAGCTTTTTGATGTCTGCATTCAGGGCATCGGCTTTTTCCTTAAATAGGTCTTTAATATAACCCATGATATTAAAATTGGAAAATTTGTGATGAAAAGTAAGAACGGGAACAAAGATAACAAATTGCGGCGAACCTCGAAAACAGAGGAGGGAGAATTCATATTATTTTCACCGTGGGCATTGATTATTATCAATAACTTTAAGCGGTATATAACCGTTTTTGTGTGTCTGCTGATGTATACTTTTTTTGTACGACCGCCCGTTTGGAATACGGCAAGAAGACAGCTTGCATAACCAATAAAAATATGAACAAACAATTTCAGCACTTCAGCATTTCCACAGAAAAGGAAAAGATAGATGTCGAACTGGTTTACCGGTTTCTTAATGAAGAGAGTTACTGGGCCAGGTCAATACCCTTTTCAACCGTATTGAAATGCCTGGAGCATTCTATTTGCCTGGGTGTCTACGGAAAAGATGGCCAGATGGTAGGTTTTGGCCGTATGATAACTGATCAGGCAACGTTTGCTTATCTGGCCGATGTGTTTGTTGTGAAGGAGTGCCGCGGCGCTGGTATAGGGCAGGAAATGATACGTTGTTTCTGTGCTATGGCCGATGAATTGGGTCTGCGCCGCTTTTTGCTGACTACACAGGATGCTCATGGGCTATACCATAAGTTTGGTTTCGAGCCCTTTCCCTATCCGGAACGCTTAATGAGCCGGAAGGGAATAGATTACGCATCTACAGGGCAGGCTGCAGATGCGGCAGTTTAGCCGGTAAAAAATGCTGCCCGGAAGGTTGCGCAGCATCTTTACAGAAAAAGCGAAATATCCGGGCAGCTCGTGGAGTACAGTGTAGCTTTAGCTTAAACCAGCATTGTTACTGGGTTTTCCAGGTAAGTTTTAAGTGTTTGGAGGAACGCGGCGCCTACGGCACCGTCTACCACCCTGTGATCGCAGCTAAGGGTAAGCTTCAGCAAATTACGCACAATTATCTGCCCTTCTTCCACTACAGGTGCTGCTTCTATTTTACCTATGGCCAGGATGCAGGCATCCGGAGGATTAATAATAGCTGTAAATTCATCAATATCCATCATGCCCAGATTGGATACAGTGAACGTATTGCCGGTAAATTCATGGGGCTGCAATTTCTTATTGCGCGCTTTCGCAATCAGAGCTGAGGCTTCTGATGCGATCTGGGATAAAGGTTTCTGATCTGCGAATTTGATTACCGGAACAATTAAGCCATCTTCTATAGCTACTGCTGTGCCGATATGAATATGGTGGTTTTCCCGTATAGCATCGCCCATCCAACTGCTGTTTACAGCAGGATGTTTCCGCAATGCCATAGCACAGGCTTTTATTATATAGTCGTTAAAGGATATTTTCGCTGCAGATACCTCGTTCATGGCTTTGCGCGCTTCCATGGCTTTGTCCATCTTAACGGTCATCCTCAGGTAGAAATGCGGCGCGCTGAACTTGCTTTCGCTAAGACGCCTAGCCACTACAGAACGCATTTGAGACAGGGGTTTGTCCGTGTATCCTTCCTGTCCGGAAGAGAGGGTTGTTGTTTGGGGCGCTCCGGTAGCAGGTGCAGCTTGCGGCTTATAGTTGTCTATGTCCCTTTTAATGATGCGGCCTCCTTCGCCGGAGCCTTCCAGATCGGCCAGTGCAATGCCTTTTTCTTTGGCCATTTTGCGGGCCAGGGGTGATATTTTAAGCCTTTCGTCGCTGTTGTCTTTCGTTGCTTCTTGTATAGGAGCTGTAGTCAACTGTTCTTTTGCAGCAGGAGCAGGAGCCGGGTTGTTGCTTGCAGGCGTCATATCGGTGCTTTCGTCGCCACCATCGAGGTATGGTTGTATATCTGTCCCTTCTTTGCCTACTATAGCAATAATATCATTGACCTTTGCTGCCTGGCCGGCTTCCACGCCGGTATAGAGCAATGTGCCTTCAGCGTAGCCAATTACTTCCATGGTAGCTTTATCGGTCTCTACTTCGGCCAGCACGTCATCGGCCTTCACTTTATCGCCTTTTTTCTTTAGCCAGGCTACAATTTTACCTTCTTTCATGGTGTCGCTCAGGAGCGGCATACGGATTACAGAAGCATTATTTGGATCAGCCTTAGCTTTAGATATCTGGGCTTTGGCTTCAGTGGGTGCTTTTGTTGGCTCTGGTTTCTGTTGCTCAGCGGCTTTCTGATTATTTTTGTCAGCAGCTGAATTGGAAGTATCATTTGCCAGTAAGGTTTTATAATCTTCTCCTTCTTTCCCAACGATTGCAATAATACCATTAACAGGGGCTGCTTTTCCTTTCTCCACGCCGATATAAAGCAGGGTGCCTTCTACATAAGGCATAACTTCCATCGTTGCCTTGTCTGTTTCTACTTCTGCAATTACATCATCCGCCTTTACCTTATCGCCCACTTTCTTATGCCATTCCGCTATTACACCTTCTTTCATGGTGTCGCTTAGCAATGGCATACGTATTACTTCAGCCATAGTATCTCTTTAATTATCAGGTTATTTTTAACGCCCAAAAATAGTTATTTTGAGGCGAAAAATAGCAGGAAACTTTAAATGATAATCCTGTATGGGGCAGGAGAGTTGTTCCGCGGCGCAATATGTGGCAAAAAGGAAACGGAATATGCATTGCATATTCCGTTTCCTTTTATCAAATAGTAGTATAAGTTACACTCTAAAGTGCGCAAACGCTTTATTGGCTTCCGCCATGCGGTGTGTATCCTCTTTTTTCTTGAAAGCGCCACCTTCACCTTTACTGGCTGCTACAATTTCATTAGCCAGTTTGTCTGCCATAGTTTTTCCGTTGCGCTCGCGGCTATAACGAATTAACCATTTCATACTTAAGGAAATCTTCCTGTCTGCGCGTACTTCTGAAGGAATCTGGAATGTTGCACCACCAATACGACGACTGCGTACTTCAACGGCAGGCGTTACATTTTGTAATGCTTTTTTCCATATTTCATATCCTTCCTCAGAAGTCTGAGCACTTACTTTATCCAACGCATCGTAAAAAATATTGAATGCAACAGTTTTTTTACCTGCCCACATCATTGTATTTACAAAGCGGGTAACTTGTTTATCATTGAACTTTGGATCTGGAGCCAAAGGATGCTTCTTTGCTTGCGCCTTTCTCATGACGAGTATCTGCTTTTAAATAAAATTAGTTGATTATTTTTTGTCTTTTGCTCTTTTGGTACCGTATTTAGAACGGCTTTGTTTACGATCTTTCACACCTGCAGTATCTAAAGCACCACGAACAATATGATAACGAACCCCTGGCAGATCCTTAACACGGCCACCGCGTATCAGAACGATGCTGTGCTCCTGCAAATTATGGCCTTCGCCTGGGATATAAGCAATAACCTCAATTTTATTAGTCAAACGAACTTTGGCAACTTTACGCAAAGCGGAGTTTGGTTTCTTAGGGGTTGTAGTATATACACGTGTACATACTCCACGACGCTGAGGGCAATCATCCAAAGCGGGAGATTTAGATTTAGATTTGATCGCGGTACGACCCTTACGAACTAATTGTTGTATAGTAGGCATTCCTGTTACTTTGAATTTTTTTTGGACTGCAAAAGTATAATAAGTTTTCTATTTGACAAACTTTTTCTCTATTATCTTTTCAGTATTTTTTTTAATAGATAAACAGCGCTGGTGTTCCAGCTGTATAATTTACGATACAGCATTGGCTAAAGGCTGCAATTTTTTTAATATAAGAACAACATAATCATATATTTAAAAAACTGCACTCACCTAATTCCTTATTTAAGAATAGTGCGGCTGATAACGATCTTTTGTACTTCGCTTGTACCCTCGTAAATCTGTGTGATTTTAGCATCCCGCATCAGACGTTCCACATGGAATTCTTTCACATATCCATATCCGCCATGTACTTGAACGGCTTCATTCGTTACACTTTGGGCAATTTCGGAAGCATACAGTTTGGCCATCGAACCGGAAAGGTTGTAATCCATACCCTGGTCTTTATGCCATGCGGCTTTCAGGCATAGTAAACGTGCGGTTTCTACCTGGGTAGCCATATCAGCCAGTTTGAACGCTATGGCCTGGTGGTTCATAATTTCGGTACCGAATGCTTTGCGCTCTTTGGCATACTTAATGGCCAGTTCCATAGCGCCGCTAGCGATACCCAGTGCCTGGGCTGCAATACCGATCCGGCCACCGCTTAAAGTTTTCATAGCAAAATTAAATCCGAACCCATCTTCTCCGATCCGATTCTCCTTAGGAACGATCACATCCTGGAAAGAAATACTGTGGGTGTCGCTGCCCCTGATTCCCAGTTTGTTTTCTTTGGCGCCTACGGTGATACCCTGCGTATTTTTGTCGACAATAAAGGCATTTATCCCTTTGTGTTTTTTTGCAATATCTGTTTGTGCAATTACCAAATAGGTAGAAGCGCTGTTGCCATTCGTGATCCAGTTCTTAATGCCGTTAAGGACATAATGATCTCCTTTGTCTTCGGCGGTCGTGCGTTGTGAAGTAGCATCAGAGCCGGCTTCGGGTTCGCTTAACAGGAAGGCACCTATTTTTTCGCCGGAGGCCAGGGGAACCAGGTATTTTTGCTTTTGTTCCTCTGTACCGTAAGTTTCCAGTCCCCAGCACACCAGGGAGTTGTTCACACTCATCACTACAGAAGCCGAGGCGTCCACTTTAGAAATTTCTTCCATCGCCAATACATAAGATACCGCATCCATGCCGGAGCCACCGTATTTAGGATCCACCATCATGCCCAAAAAGCCAAGCTCGCCCAGCATTTTGATTTGTTCTGCCGGAAATTTTTGATGCTCGTCACGCTCAATAACCCCCGGAAGTAATTCATTCTGTGCGAAATCGCGGGCTGCCTTTTGTACAGCTAGTTGTTCTTCTGTAAATTGGAAGTTCATAAATTTTTAAGTAGAAATTTTTAAAAGCGACCACCTTTTGGCCAACAGGGGGCAAAAATACTGGTTTCGGAGTTTTTCTCCAATTTGTATTTCAGGCGGCATATCCCCCAGGTACTGCTAAAGCAATGCTTTGGGTACGAATTAAAAGTAGCGCTCTATAGTCAGACCGTAGGTAAATATCAGGTTCTCCCTTCCGGTCCTGCTCACCCGGTTGTAGCTTATACTGGTTGCCAGGTTGATCCACTTCCAGAGCTTGAAGCTCAGCGTTGCATGGGCAGTAATAATATAGTCGTTGGCTATTGTTAATGAAGGTTGATAAAAGCCTGTACTGTTAAACGTAACGATATCTTTATAACGTGTACGGAATTGAAGACGCAAAGAGTTCCTTATAGTGCCGTAGATGTAATTGCTATCGGCCTCGGCAATAACATCGCTGCGTTCTAACAGGAATCCATCGCTGATACTGAACATTGTTTCTTCTTTATCTATAATACGATAAGCTACACCGAGGCCGCCTTGAAACTGGTTATTGATTTTCAGGGAATAGCTACTGGTAAAATTCAGCAATCCCCAGTAATAGAAATGGGGTAGTGTTTTATAAAGATTAAAGTCCAGCGTGCTTTTAACATCATTATTAGTGAGTGCGGAAGGTGTCTGACCATATAAGTAAGATGCATTGGCATTTAGTACCATGCTTTTTTTTCGCAGGCTGTATTTTGCACTGTTATTAAATAGATATGTTATGCCATCCGAAGTCCGATTGAAATTACCGGAGGCATTTAGGCTCACCAGATGATGTACCGAATCATTAAATTGTCCGGAGGCAGCGGAAGCAACGAGACAAAGAAATAGGGTGGCGCAAAGGCTTTTGAGCAAAGAGAATACAATTTTCATTAAATAAAAAGTGGTTTATGGCAATTTTTAGCTTGATCCGGATGATATAAATAAAAAACGCTATCCAGTTGGATGGGATAGCGTTTTTTATTTATATTAAGAAAGATTATAAGTGAATAGCTTCCCCAAGTGCCACCTCGATAGCATCTTTTACAGCTTCGCTCATGGTCGGGTGCGGGAAGATTGTATCCAGCTGTTCGTGCCAGGTTGTTTCGAGCTTTCTGGAAGCAACGGTCTGTGCAATGATTTCCGTAACATTAGCGCCAATCATATGGGTACCCAGCCACTCACCGTATTTAGCGTCAAATATCACTTTAACAAAGCCTTCGTTGGCTCCGGCAGCGCTGGCTTTACCGCTGGCAGAAAACGGAAATTTACCTACTTTTAATTCATATCCTGCTTCTTTGGCTTGTTTTTCGGTCATGCCTACAGAGGCGATTTCGGGAGTGCAATAAGTACAGCCTGGTACATTGCCATAATCCAATGCTTCAGGTTGATGTGCAAATTTTCCTTCTGCATGTGCGATGGCTTCAATGCAGATAACAGCTTCTTTCATCGCTACGTGGGCAAGTGCCTGCCCGGGCACGATATCGCCAATAGCGTAAACGCCGCCAACATTTGTTTTATAATAGGGGTCAACGGTAACCTTACCTTTGTCCGTAGCAATTTTTAAGGTATCCAAGCCGACGTCCTCCAGGTTAGTGGCAACACCCACAGCGCTGAGTAGTATGTCCGCTTCCAATGTAATTTCCCCATTGGCTGTTTTTACTGTAGCTTTTACACCTTCGCCTGCTGTATCTACCTTTTCTACAGAAGAATTGGTCATGATTTCAATTCCTTTCTTCTTAAAGGATTTCTCCAACTCTTTCGAAATATCGTCATCTTCCACAGGGACGATGCGTGGCATAAATTCTACAATAGTCACCTTAGTACCCAGGGTATGATAAAAATATCCGAATTCGACACCAATAGCTCCACTACCTACTACGATCATAGATTTAGGTTGCTGAGGTAAGGACATTGCTTCCCGATAGCCGATGATTTTTTTGCCGTCTATAGGTAGATTAGGCAATTCACGGCTACGGCCGCCTGTTGCCAGTACAATATGTTTAGCCTGGTGCGTGGTCGATTTGCCATCGGCGCCAGTTACTTCTACTTCTTTGTTTGCATTCAATTTACCATGGCCGTTCAAAACATCAATTTTATTCTTTTTCATCAGGAACTGGATGCCTTTGCTCATTTTGTCGGCAACACCGCGGCTACGTTTAATTACTTTTTCAAAGTCAACTTTCGATTCGCCTACTTCTAAACCATAGTCCTGGGCATGGCTAATATATTCAAATACCTGTGCTGATTTCAGTAAAGCCTTGGTGGGGATACAGCCCCAGTTTAAACAGATACCACCGAGGTTTTCTTTTTCAACGATAGCAGTTTTAAAACCCAATTGAGAAGCACGAATAGCGGCGACATAACCACCGGGGCCGCTACCTATTACGATAATATCGTATGCCATAAGAGAAAAAATTGATTAGTTTTTCAAATTTATAAACAGGGCAAAAGTAGGCAATAAAATGTAAAATATCTTATTCCCCTTCTTCTCCGTTACAGCTCCTTAAACAGGTAAGTCATGTATTCTTACCGCCTATCCGGCATTGACCATCTCTTCTGTCTGGTGAAATTGTACGAGACTTTCGGTGGGACTTTTTAAAATTAAGCCGGTATCTAATCCGTATTGCTCGTGGAGTGAGTA
>JBEBWN010000134.1:0-9324 GCA_040392235.1 Taibaiella helva
CCCAACCAAAAACCCAACCCTTTTCTACCGCATTAACCACATACTCCGAATCTGTAAAAATCTGTATATCAATCCCTTCACGGGTTAAGGCCTCCAATGCCCGGATAACGGCCAGTAATTCCATACGGTTATTGGTCGTCAGTTTGTATCCTTGCGAGAGCTCCTTCTGCTTGTCTCCCCATATTAAAATAGCCCCGTAGCCTCCCCTGCCGGGATTCCCCCTGGAAGCACCATCTGTGTATATTGTTAGCGACATGTACTGTATCTGGATTCCAAATCGATGATTATGAATTTCTTTACCTTTGCGCTCAAAATTACAATCTTGGACCGCAAAATAAAAGTTTCTGCAGTAAGTTACCTCAACACCAAACCCCTGCTATACGGTATCCAACAGCATGAGCTCATTAATAATATCGACCTGACCCTCGAATATCCCGCGCTGATAGCAAAACATTTGCAGGATAACAGCATTGATCTGGGCTTGGTTCCCGTTGCCGCAATACCTCATATTAACCATGCCAGGATTATATCGGACTATGGCATTGCCGCAAAGGGGAAAGTGGCATCGGTGTGTATTTTCAGTCAGAAGCCCCTGGAAAATATTCAAAAAGTTTATTTGGATTACCAGTCACGCACATCTGTACAGCTGGCCCGGATATTGCTTAAAGAGTTTTGGAAGAAGGAAGTTATTTTCATGCCTGCGCCGGACAACTACATTACGCTGATCGACGACCATACCGCCGGAGTGATTATCGGCGACCGGGCATTGGAAAGTTTAAACAAATTTGCCTATGTCTACGATTTAGCAGAGGCCTGGCAATCTTTTACGGGTCTGCCTTTTGTTTTTGCGGCCTGGGTAGCCAATAAAGAATTGCCCGAAAGTTTTGTACAACAGTTTAACCAGGCCAATGCAAAAGGACTGGACAACCTGGATAAGATCGTAGCAGCCACTCCCTACCCTATTTATGACCTGAATGTGTATTACCGCGAGAATATACATTACCGGATTGACGATGAGAAACGCCGTGGGCTTAACCTTTTTCTACAATACATTACCACAGGAAGCAGCGATCGTTAGCGCCATAACTACAAAAGCAAGGAGTGCATACGATTAGGGTCGTCATCGGTACCGATCTTGCATACTATCCCGGCTTGTGTTTCCTTGTCACAGTATAAAGCTGTTTCGGCCCCGGTAAGTTGCGTATGCGTATGCCTTTGACCTTCGGACGGACCGCCCCATCAACGCGTCCATGCCAACCTTGCTGAGGCATCCCCTGAGCATGGGTAGCGTGCTTACAACTACCACACATTGCAGCAAAGATAGGTCCGGCAAGCTCTCCGGCGGGATAGCTCCAAGCGCTTTCCCCTGCACTACAAACTGCGCCCCATGGCGGATATGATTGTATTCCGTTCCCTGCCTTTGCCCTATCTATTGTCACCCAGAGTTTTTTATAGGGTTCCCCTAGTTCATAAGGCTAGGACAACGCGAAAATTTGGCATTGATAATCAAATTAATACAAACTTGTCATTGGCAGCCTCGCCGAAGGGCATCACAAGGGCCGGGATCATCGTCATGCTTCAACTCGGCTGTTATTGACAAATATTTTAGTTTGTTAATTTTCAACTACTTGCATATTGCTAATTTTGGTTTTGACTTTTCACTCCTTAATACTAGTTTGGGACACAGGCGGGGGCGCGTGCGCCAGCAGGAGAGCTGGTACTAACGCCCCTATTTTCTAAACGCTTGGACACCCCGTCATTTCGCTATCGTTTTTTGCAAAAAAGAAACCCGTCGACAGGACGCGAAAAGGAGAAAAGGATGGTAAAACAAGGCATGGCCGTAAGAATAAATAAGCCGGCATGCTGCTCGCTCAAAATGAACGCGTCCATGCCGACCTTGTGGAGGCATCTCCTGAGCATAAGTACAATGTTTATGTTCGCACCCCCACTAGATATCTCGACTATGCATTGTCTTCGCTCACTCCGGCAAAGCTTCGCTCGATATGACGGAGAAAGAGAAAATTGGTGTAAAAAACATTTTTAATCAGGAGGATAGTATTTTACTCATTTGCAACATTTCCATATCTAAGGGGGCATGCTCTTTAACTGCCTGTTCGAATGGAGTGAAAATAATCTCCCCGTTTTTAAGGCCCACCATATCCTTGGTTCGGCCTTCCATTAACGCTTTTACCGCCGCGTATCCCATACGGCTGGCCTGTACCCGGTCGAAATAAGTCGGCGATCCGCCACGCTGTATATGTCCTAAAATAGTTGCGCGCACATCCAGCCGGGGAAATTGCTCCACTATTTTTTTCCGGACAATTTCGGCACCTCCGAAATCATCGCCTTCTGCCACTACAATGATATTTACAAGTTTTTTCCGCCTTTTATCATCACTGATTCTTTTCAAAATAGCCTTAAAATCGGTATTCTGCTCCGGAACCAGTATATCCTCCGCTCCACAGGCAATGCCGCTGTTTAGTGCAATATAGCCTGCATCGCGCCCCATAACCTCTACAACAAAAATCCGGTCATGCGCCTCGGCGGTATCCCTTATTTTATCGATAGCCTCCACAGCCGTGTTTACAGCCGTATCAAAACCCAGGCTATAATCTGTACCGGCTATATCGTTATCAATAGTGCCGGGAATGCCCACAACAGGGACAGCATATTCGCCAAAAAATGCATTGGCGCCCTTAAAGGTACCATCGCCACCTATCAATACCAGGCCTCCAATACCATTCTTCTTTAACTGCGCAAAAGCTTTTTTCCGGCCTTCGGCATGCTTAAAATCTTCACTTCTGGCGGTTTTCAATATGGTACCGCCTCTCTGTATGATATTGGATACCGAGGTGGTTTCCATTGTAAAAATATCACCTTCGATCATTCCCTGGTAGCCCCTGCGCACACCGGCAATTTCTAATCCATAATACAGGGCTGTTCTGACCACAGCACGGATAGCGGCATTCATTCCCGGCGCATCACCGCCCGAAGTAAGTATTCCAATCTTTTTCATACAGCTCCTTATCCCGGATTTAATAAATAATACCTTAATCTCCTGCCGGTTTATATACCATCAGGCATACTGTCTTTTTAAAACGCGCAGTTCATTACCATGAAACACTTGCTTTTTGATTTTCGCTGCTGCTCTTACCTACAGGCTAATATTATGTCAGAGATAAAAAGGCAAAACCCAAAAGCTACAATCACCTGTTCGTTAGCTAACTAAGAATGTTCAAGGCGACAAATTATGCTTAACTTATCACTAGTTTGTTGTTCCGGTATGTCCAAAGCCCCCGGCTCCGCGCTCTGTGGTGCCCAGCTCGGCCACTTCCTGCCAAAAAGCAATTTCGTGCCGTGCAATGATCATCTGTGCTACACGCTCGCCGTCTTCAATTATTTGCTCTGTCCCCGAAAGATTTACCACCGGGATCTTAATTTCGCCCCGGTAATCACTATCAATAGTACCCGGGGCATTAATTACCGTTATTCCCTTTTTAATAGCCATACCGCTGCGGGGGCGTATCTGGGCTTCCATACCGAGCGGTAGTTCTATATACAAACCGGTAGGTATCAATGTTCGCTCCATAGGCTTTAAAATGACCTTTTCGGGAAGAAACGCGTACAGATCCATCCCTGCCGAGCCTTCGGTCTGGTACTTAGGCAGGGGATGATGGCTTTGATTAATAATGTTTACAGATATCATAATACCCTAATAGATTTAAATATGGTTACTTACATAAAACTTACTCATTTATGGCCAGCCGCAACGCCTCATGAATGCGACCATTAGTAGCCAGGGTTTCCTGGTCCCCGATCCTGCCGGGCTCGCCCTGGAAATTGGTCACTTTTCCACCGGCTTCTTCTACGATAAGGTATCCTGCTGTAATATCCCAGGGAAACAAATTATATTCCCAGAAACCATCAAACCGTCCGCAGGCCACCCAACATAAATCCAGCGCGGCAGAACCCAACCGTCGTACCGGTATGCCGCGGTTTACCAGGCGCTCAAATATACGGAAAGGATCTTTGCCTTCGGGAAAATGGTAAGGGAAGCCCGTCACCAAAAAAGCGCGCTCCAGATCGGCCTGTGCAGAAACATGGATAGGCTGACCATTCAGGAAAGCGCCTTTTCCTTTTTGAGCAAAGAACAGTTCATTCATCATTGGATTGTACACGGCACCTAATATAATCGTATCATGCTCCACCACACCAATACTGACACTGAATATGGGAATACCATGTGCGTAGTTCACCGTGCCATCTATCGGATCAATCACCCATTTATAACGGGCATCCCCAGCTGTGGCGCCATACTCTTCTCCTACTATCCCATGATCGGGATAATGCTCGCGGATAACGGTGGTTATTAAACGCTCAGCCGCCTGATCCATCTCTGTAACCAGGTTGTTTACGCCCTCTTTGTGACCCACCGAAAAAGAACCATTAAACCTGCCGCTAATTAAGGCGCCGGCCTCTTGTATCACTTTCAGCAGAACTGCTTTTATCTGCTCCTGGATATTCATTTGTTTTAAATAAAAGGTCAAAACTTAAATTCACCTGGTGTCGGGTTAAATATAATTTGTCGCCTCGGCAATCTTTAATGGGCAGGCAATGGTAGCTTTTGGGGTTTGCTTTTTCACATTTTAACTTAACGCTGGTGTCGCGTCAAGCTTTATCAATTCATAAACCATAGATCATTTATTAAATGCATACAGAACAGGTTATTTTCCACCGCCGCAGTGCTGTCACCTTTACCCGGTAATAGCTACGCTTTGCTCAGGAACGCTCTAAAACCTTGCGCCTCTGCGCCTTCTTTGCGCCTCCGCGGGAAAACAACCGCATTCTTATAAGCTTTACACCAGGAATTGTCCACCTGCAAACCATAAATCAAAAATATAAAGACGATCTCAATACGCTCCTTTATTAAAATCCCAATTCTTTCCTGCTCAAATACCCAAAACGATGCCGCTTGAAGTATAATCGTGCTTTTGGGTTTTGCCTTTTCCTTTTTGCCTTTTTACTTAACACAGCTCCCGGTTACAATTTGATCGCTTTGCCTGTATAATAATCGATAACTTTCAGTTTAAATATCATGTCGTATTTGGCGGATAAGGCTTCCGAACTGGCTTTAAAAAAGTTGTTCTTTGTAGTGAGCAATTCCAATGCATTCATTAACCCCAACTCGTAGCGCTTTTCTGCATACTGCCAGGCGCGTTCAGAAGCCTGAGCTGCACGCTCTGTAGAACGGTACTTTTGCATGGCCGACTGCATGTCATAAAAAGCTTTATACACATCCTGTTTTAATTTCAGGCGGGCCTGTTCCATAGCCAGTTGCTTTCCCTGTACGTTGACCCTTGCGCGTTCCATGCCTGCTCTTGTGCTCCAGCCATTAAACAGGGGTACCGTCAGGTTCAGGGCAACGGTCTGCCGGAAGTTATTGTTAAACTGCGTCAGCCAGGGTGTTGTACGGGTATCAAAATTATACACAGGCTCCTGCACCTGCAAGACTTCGTTGTTATAGACTATAATATTTCCGGTACTTCTGTAATCGGATAACCGGAAGCCGGATATTTCCTTCAGGTTGGAAGAGAAATTGGTACCTAACTGAGCTCCCAACGACAATTGCGGATACAAAGATGCTTTAGCGGCGTTCATCTCCCGTTCTGCGGCATAGATCTGCAGCTGATTGCTGCGGATTACGCCCATTTGCTTTTCAGCAATTGCGTATATATCCTCAGGTTTTAATTGAGCCGCCTCTTCCCATTGTACCGCTGTAACCGCTGGGGCATCGGCGAAAAAGGGGGTAGCGATCTCGAAATTTAAAATGGCTTTTATATCCAGGATAGCCAATTGATAATCGTTAATGGCAGCAATCAACCCGGCGCTATCCGTGGCCAATTGCGCTTCCATTTGTGCCATGTCCAGGTCGGGCGAGCGGCCCACTTTAACAAAAAGCGCGGTCTGCTCATTTTGTTCCCGGCTCAGCTGTAATTGTTGCTCGTTTACCCTTACCTGTTCCCGGGCCAGTAAAATACGCAGAAATGCCGTGGCTACATTAAGGGAGATATCATCCTTCAATTGATCCAGGTCGGCTGCTGCTGAAGCGGCCAGGTGCCGGTATTGCCGGATCGTATTTCTCTTCTGAAACCAACCGAATAAAAGCACGTCGATATTGCCGCCCAGACCGGCAAAAGTATAGCCCTGGTTAATGAATTGGTTGGTAGTGGGATCGATAGAGCGGCCATAGCTCCTGCCCATATTGGACGAAAGCGATGCCGATGGCAATTGAGACAACCGGCCCTGTTGCCATTGCAGCCTGGCCAGGCGCTCGTTCAGTTCGTTCTGCTTTATTTCCAGGTTATGTGCCAGAGCATATTCTATGCTCCGCTGTAAAGTCCAGGATGTATCCTGTGCCTGAACTACCCTACCGGCCGCAAACAGGATAAAAAAAATAGCCCACCTTGACATAACTAGCATTGGTAATGATTAAAAAAGTATAGCTGTGGCATTTACAAACTCCAGTATTTACGCAATAACCATTCCGCCACGGCGGACAGCAGTATGAAAAAGAAAAGCCATTTTTCATCAATCCACCGCATGTATATCTTATCGCTATGAATTACCGGCCGGATACTGCTGTTATTCCGTAAACTATCTGACAAACCCGTTATCGCGGGCCAAACAAAGAAACGTCCATCGGATTGCCGGGATAACCTGGACAACAAATCGTAATCCGCATGCGTCCGGATCAACTCTAAAGGAACCGACTCCACTACAAAACCACCTTCGCCGACATGGGTCTTCCCGTTATAAGTTACACTGCCCTTATATTGATAATTTCCCGGCGACAGTAGCCCAAGATGCAGACGGTAGCTGTTGCCATTTTTTTCCATTTCATAAGGTACCCTCTTGCCCGCGCTGTCCGTAAGATTGACGCGCACCTGTGGTACATTGACCAATTCAGCATTTTCGTTACGCAACTCGGCAAACAGGTTTACCGGCTCATTGTCATTCAATATGTATTTATCCATAAAAACGCGGAAAGGGCGCGCGTCCTTTCTCTGGCTTAATGTACTGACCGTTTGCCGGATCAATTCATCTACTATTTCGTGCTTCCTGGTATTTTTATATTCATACATGCGCCAGCGCCACAGCCCCTCTCCGCAAAGTACAGCCCCCGGCTTATCGCCCGTCCGCATCAGCCATAAAGGATAAGTTGTAGCCACCTGTCCTATCTGCTGACGGAGCATAACCTGGCTCCCGGGCATAACGGTATAATTGCCATAAGGAGCCAGCAACGGTGGCATCTGGCCTATCACCTCCCGGATGCCTGCCGGTAAGGAAAAAAAGTTGAAGCCCGCCTGCAACAGGGGCAAAGCATCATTAAGCGAACTGCTGCTGCCCTTTATCTGCAACAAGGACTGCTGTTGGTTAAACTGCGCCAGGTTGCTTTGCCGCCCCAAAATATACCAGACCGGAACGGTGAGTGCCTGGAGCTGGAGCTGGGGCGCATTCCCGGCAGGATACTGATGAGCGATCACCAGGGCAAAACGGCCCATATCTGATGGGGCGGCCTTACCCACCACCACCTCCAGTTTGTAACCCGGCACATCCTCCAGCGCAGCCCTGATAGCCGCCAGGTCCGGATGCGGCGCAGAGGCCAGCAATAATATCCGGGTAGGTTCGTCAATAACCTCGACATAGAGGTCTATATGATTGTTCCCGAGGTTGTTTTCTCCTTCGATGGCCGGTAAAGACAGGGTATAACGTTGAAAGCCCTTCTCCGTGGCCTTGATCTGGAACCGGAAAGTGGCATTAAAATGGTCCTTATCTATCTGTAAAGCACTCTGTTCTAAAGGTTTACCCTTATGCAGCACACTTAAGGTACTACGGTTGCCCGCCAGCTTTTCGGCCCGCACATCGGCAACTATTTCGAAAGTATTGCCCAGTGTAACGGTTTTATTAGCATAAACTCTCGCTATGGCCGCATCTTTAGGCAAAGTGCTATCGCCCAGGGCGACCGTATATACCGGAATTGTTTTACCCAACGATATATACAAAGGATCGAGGCCCTGGTTATAAATACCGTCGCTCGACAATACCAAAGCGCCTATATTCTGGTCTCCATACTGGTCCATAGCCGCCTGAATGGCCCCCGCTATATCCGTGCTGCGTTCATCAAAACGGAATATAGTGTCCTGCTCCAATCCATTGCCAAACCGGAACGGTACTACCGTATAATTTTTACGCCAGTCAGTCCATAAGGCCCGGATCTTATCCTGATAGTCGCCCGTATCCTTTCCCAGCGCCTGCCGTACAGAGGCCGAATTATCCTGTAACCATATCAGTACCGGTTTTTCCTCTTCGTTTTTGACGGAGGGAAAAGCAGGAGCCAATAATAAAGCCGCCGTAAGAAAACAGGTAAAAAAACGAAGCAGTGCGGGCAACCATTTATTAGAAACATTTTTTTTCCGATCGTTACGGTAAACTATCCAGGCAGGTACACATCCGATTAGAAAACAAAGCAACCAATATATAAAAGTCATCAGGGCGTTTTATGAAGAAACAGTATGCAAGTTTAAAATTAAAATGAGAGTACCGCAAATTTATCCGCACATATTTCCCTGCCCGGCTTTCAGGAAGGTAGCCCGGACCCTAAAAGCAGATGTATGAAGGAAACAAAAATAAATACGTTTTCGGGGCTGATACCGCCGGAACCGAATATTTGCTGCGCCGTTGAACCAGTTTATATTATCTTTGTTAGTGCTGATTATTTAAACGCATTTAATGAAAATCAAATCTTTTTTGGCGAAACCATATGCAGCTGCCGTATATAAGAAAATACAGAAGTCGATGCAAATGGCCATTCCAGACCAAAACCATATATTATCAACTTTACTAAAGAACGGTGCGCATACACAGTTTGGCCAGGAACATCACCTTAAAGATGTAAAAGAGTACAGCGAATACAAATTGGCCGTACCCATCAGGGATTACGAGATGTTCCGTCCTTATATTGACCTGATTAAAGAAGGTAAACAAAATATTCTCTGGAAAGGTAAACCCCTCTATTTCGCAAAAACTTCGGGCACGACAAGCGGTATTAAATACATTCCCATATCAAAAGATTCTATATCCAATCATATTAATACCGCCCGCAATGCGTTGCTTTGCTATATGGTAGAAAGCGGCAATACTTCTTTCGCGGACGGGAAAATGATTTTTTTATCGGGTTCACCCACATTGGAACGGATCGGGGGAATACCGACAGGAAGGTTAAGCGGCATTGTTAACCATCATGTACCCGGTTATTTGCGCAGT
>JBEBWN010000135.1:0-9272 GCA_040392235.1 Taibaiella helva
TACGGAGAACCAGAATAGGTGCTTTTGCCGTTGAAGATGCCCTAACGGTAAAGGAATGGGTTGATGCCATACAAGCCTACGAAAAAGCAGGAGGAGCAGCGCATTAACATAGCTGACAGCTGGACAGAGTACCCCGCTTACATTTTTTATTATCTTTGCCCAAACTCATGCCGAAATGAAGCAGATCTCTACTATCTTATCGACATGCATGGCCTTGATTATTATGGCTTCCTGTGCTGCGCCCAAACCAATGGGGAAAACAGCAGCCAGTTCGAAGAAACCCGAATTTATTGACGGGTTAACCTTAAATGGGGGCAGCAACAATGTTAAACTTACTCAAAAAAAGCAGGTTTACAGGAATCAAAGAATAGGTTCATTACCTGAAGAAATAGAAACGGCCGAGCAACAAACCAACTCTTTCCTGAAAATCAGGGAAGGGAAAATGTTAAACCTGAGTTTATATTCCTTTATTGAAAATTGGTATGGCACCCCTTATCAATTAGGTGGTACAACCCGCGACGGTATCGATTGCTCCGCTTTTGTACGCCAGTTGTATAATGATGTTTACAACCTGGGTTTGTTGCGTACCTCACGCGAGCAATTTTCGCATGCTTATTCCATTAACAAAGATGACCTGAAAGAGGGGGACCTGGTGTTCTTCAAAATCAGATCAAAGAATATTTCTCATGTAGGTGTTTATTTATCCGGTGGCAAGTTTGTGCACGCGTCTGTAAGCAGGGGTGTAGTGATAAGCGATTTGGATGACCGTTATTGGAGAAAGTACTATGCAGGTGCAGGCAGAGTAAGTTAGCTTAAGTACCTAGCACATAAGGCAAAGGAGGAAAAAAGTTTCTGTTTTTTTTGTTTGTTTCAAAAGGTTGATTACCTTTGCAATCCCAAACGGGGAAAGAGGTTCTTAAAAATCATGCAGAAGTAGCTCAGCTGGTAGAGCACAACCTTGCCAAGGTTGGGGTCGCGGGTTCGAATCTCGTCTTCTGCTCAGCAAAATTCCAAGCTTTTCCGGGTTTGGAATTTTTTTTGTCTTCGCTGTATCTTACAGCAAGGGCCCTGGTGGTGGAATTGGTAGACACGCAGGACTTAAAATCCTGTTTGCAGCAATGCAAGTGCGGGTTCAAGTCCCGCCTGGGGCACTCAATATTTGGACTGAAACGCAATACTGTAAAGGTGTTGCGTTTTTTGCATTTCAAAAACCGGACGAAAACGGGACGAATTTGGGCTGAAAGGTGGATTCCCTCCTTCCCGTTGGCGAGCATGCGGTAAGGAAAGCTCTTTTGTGGCTCAACTCTAAAACCAATAAAACAATTAAAGAAAGCCAATGCGGTTTTGTATTTTAGCAGTTGATAAAACAAATTAATAAACATTTACAAACAATTGAAAACGGATAACTTTCGCCAATTTTGTAGTAGTGCGTCATATTAGAAAACCGAAATGGACAAAAAAATAAAATTGATTTATCTAATACTCATATTGACACTGAACTTTTCTTGTGTCGAAAAGAAATCGACGGGAAAGGAAACTCGCAAACCTGAATTGGTAACGACTTCACAAAACGACACCTTAAAATTCACTTCTGGAATTCGTGCTATCTTTCAAGACGGCAAAGGAAATTATTGGTTTGGAAGCCTTCAAGAGGGAGTTGCGGTTTATAATGGTAAATCATTCAATTACTTCACTATTAATGAAGGGCTAACGGACAACCAAATCCATACCATTCAAGAAGACAAAGAAGGAGTTATATGGTTTAACACACAAACTGGAGTTAGCAGTTACGATGGAGCAAGGATAAAGAAACACACCAAAGCAGATTTAAAAAACGCACAAAGTAGTTTCCTGGTTCAGAGCATTGAACCTCTAGAAGGTGAATGGATGAAATCTGATAATGACTTATGGTTTGAAGCGGGTAATGAAGCAGGCGTTTATAGATACGATGGACAACGATTACATTATTTAGACCTTCCCCCTCAAAAAGTCCTTAACCCCTATGATAATTTATTTGCTGTAACTGGTATTTCAAAAGGCAAAAATAATATGATATGGTTTGGCACCTATGCAGGTGTTTTTGGGTATAATGGAAGTGATTTTACAATCATTAATGATGAAACATTAGGTTATGATAGAAAAATTGCACCTTTACATATACGAAGTATTTTAGAAGATTCTAAAGGTAGGCTTTGGATTGGTAATAACGGAATTGGCATATTACTTAAAGAGGGTGATTCAATTATTAATTTTTCAAATAAGCATCGCTTGATTCACCCCAATAGCAAACGAAATGGAGAAAAATCACCTAAAGGCACGCTGGAACACGTTTTTATCATCGCTGAAGACAACAAAGGAAACATTTGGTTTGGAGATAGAGATGCTGGAATTTGGAAATACGATGGTAATCAATTTGAAAATTATACCCAAAAAGATGGATTGGCAAATGATTTCGCTCTTTCAATTTACGAAGATAGAAATAGTGAATTATGGTTTGGAATGGTAGATGGAAGCATATATAAGTTTAATGGAAAGACCTTTGAAAAGCAATTTTAAGAAATACGAATGCATAACAGCACCTATCCCAAAGTGGCGGTTCCGTGTTAAATCAAGCTTTGGGCTTCTATCAATGTCCATGTTTGGTTGACAGTGATGCACTCCGAAATCGCCACCTTCGAGTAGCTGCGAAATTATTACAGCCTTATTGATTACCGGCTTGTAGCGACTAGTCTTTACTACGCCTGACTTGAGGTTGTCGGGATCTCCGCCTAAAGCATGCAGACACCGCTCTAAAGAAGCAGGCAGAAAGTCCGGTATCGTCTGGCTAGAAACAGCCCGCACAAAGCAATAGTCACTGGAAGGAAGACAGGCAACAAAGACTTCACATGTTACTGGCTCACCTGTATCCTTATCTATATAGCTGAGTTTTTTCCGGCAAAGTCAATAAAGAGTTTATTTCCTGGTTGATGTTCCAGCACCATTCTGGGATTTGCAGCGATACGTCGTTGCTGTAAATGAAAGCAAAATTGTGAATAGCTATAGCCTTCTGGACATTCTTTTTGATACTCTTGCCATAGTAAATGTCGGGTAACTCCTATCCGATCTAACTCTTTCAAGAAATGAGGCATGCGCTGCTGAAGCTCCGCATAGCGCTTTTCTTCCTGCTTACAGGCAGGGTCACCTGCATGAAACTTAGCCTCTAAAGCAGGACTATCTAATTTTAATAGTTGGGCAACCGTTGTTCCATCTATGTTATCCGATACTAAGCTGGAAAGCTTTTGAAGATAGCTTTTACCGTATTCCTACTCTTCCCAAGTATACGGGCAATCTCTTTCTTTCCTTTACCCCGCCCGTGCAATAATAATAATTGTTTGATCTGACTCATGTCTTTGGTTTTTCCAGCCATGTTCCTACTTTGACGGTTCTCAAAAACCGCAAAAGACCAAAATCTAAATGATCAGAAAGCTCGCTTAGGGGGAGAAAAACATGCTCCGGAATAATTAGGTCTTATCTGAAGCGATATGTTTAAAGTCCTCAAAACAAACTTACTTTATCTGTTTTCAATAAGGGGGTCAACATCCGCCGGAATGACAGCTAAAAGATTAACCAATAAAGAAAATTAATCTTATGTTAGCTAGCGAGTGAGGGGTCAACATGCTCCAGAATATCCACCTGAGTGGCAAAATAGTTAAGCAACAATTTATTTTAAGTGGAGCTACAAATGTGCCTATAGACCTTCGTAGCGTAAGCCCCGGAATATACCTTTTGAATATTTTTTCAGAGACTCGGCATTCCGGCAAAAGCTTGTTATGCAACCTTGATTGGATCGATTTGTTACTTTTAAGAGGAGCAAAATTTGATCAATTAGATAGAGATAGGTGGCAAAACATCTTTGATAAAAAGCAGAACAGTTAAGATTTTGCGTTTTTTGCTCCTGCAAATTTAAAATGGCCACAGGAATAGACTATGCTTGCTACCCTGTGGCCATTTTATATTGTTGCACTAGCCTTATGCTACTGTCCCTTTACTATTTTTTCCACTTTTATTAATGCGCCTTCCTGGCTATATACCTGTAAAAAGTAAATTCCGTTACTCCACCCGTTTAAGGAAACCTGGTTTGCTTGCCGTACCTTCTCTATTAATTTACCTTCGATATTTACCAGGGCTATATCCACTGCTATGGGCGAGGTAATATAAACGATATCTTTTGCGGGGTTGGGGTAAATGCGTATATGCTGCGACAGATCGGTCTGTTCCCTTATGCTTACATTGGTTACCAGGTACGATGCTGTGTCGGTACAGCCTTTTCCTCCGGTTACCACAACACTATACTGACCGTTTTCAAGCACCGTATAAGTAGAGCCGGTTGCTCCCTCAATTTTTACCCCCTCCTGGTACCACTGCCAGGACGTATAATTGTTATCTGTAGTGCCCAGTACAAAGCCCTTTACATTAATAGTGGCCTTGGGCATGGCTAGCTCCACATCTAAAAACTGTACCACCGTATCACATTGACCCATGGCGGTCACCTTAATCGTCCCGGCGCCATGGGCCACCGCATTAATTGTTCCGGCGCTACTGCTCCCGGTCCAGCTTACAGGAAGTTCCCAGGCATAAGATGAGGCTCCCGGAACATCAAAGGAATAAGCATAGCTCCCGTTCAGGCATACAGAATCGGGGCCTGCTATACCTGGCGTAACAAAAGAAGCGCAGTCCAGGAATTTCAAGACGAAAATATCTTCATATTGAACCGAGGTCAACAGGGCCGGTTTTGATCCCGCAGGTGCAAAATTGACCGTAGCGTCAAATGCACCGGTGGTATGAATATACCCATTGGTAACAGCAATGCCCAGGCCTGCATCGCCACCCTCGGGGCCGCCTATATTCAGGGCCCATACAAATTCGCCTTTACTATTCAATTTCCAGATAAAAGCATCGGCCGTACCATCAGCCGTGAGGCGGAAGGTATCGGCTGCATTGTCGCCGGGGTTGAAATCCGTTTGCGATTCTGCAAAATGACCGGTTGTGTACACATTACCCAGTTCATCCAATGCAATGGCCTTCCCAACGTCCCAGCTACTGTTCCCGGCTCTTTTAGCCCATACAAATTTACCGTCCTTATCCAGCTTCGACACGAATATATCAGATAAGCCTAAGGAGGTCATCGTAAAAGCACCATTGGGGTTGAAATTCACCGCATCCTGGAAAAAGCCCGTACAATAAACATTGCTGCTCTTGTCTATCGCTATCGCATTGCCAACATCCGATCCGGAGCCGCCTATTGCGTTGGCCCATACAAACTTCCCTCCTGTATCCAGTTTTACAATAAAAATATCATCAAATCCCCCGCTCGTTTTAACGCTGGTATTATTAGAATCCGGATCAAAATCATAGATACCTGAATAGTGGCCGACTGTATAAATATTGCCCGATGGATCCAGGGCAATACCTAAACCTGCGCCACCGTTATCGCCGGACAGTTGACGGACCCATATCAGGTCGCCATTGCCAAGCAACTTTACAACAAAAGGATCATAACTCTGCGTGTTGAAAGTGTTCGTGCCGGATACCAGCTCAAAATCTACCTGGCCGCTGAATTGACCGGTGACAAAAAGTGCCTTGGAAACCGTATCCCAGGCTATTGCATTGCCCATATCGCCACCGTTACCGCCGGCCACCTTTACCCAGACGAAATTTCCCGCACTGTCAAATTTGGATATAAACAGATCGGGGCTGTACGATCTGCTTCCCCATGTAGAGGTATGCATTTCCTGGTTGGGGCCGGGATCAAAATCAACGTCCCCCGCATAACTCCCGGTAACAAAAACATTGCCCGAATCGTCAACGGCTACTGCGGCCGAGTAATCGTTGAGCGCACCGCCGAAGCTCTTGGCCCATATCAGGTCGCCGGCGGCATTTTGTTTAAACAGGAAGACATCCTCGCTGCCGTTAGAGCTCAATTGGAATGTCTTTGATCCGAAATCGCCCAAAATGGTGTCGGAATGAAATATACCGGTTGTATAAACATTGCCTGCTTTATCTACTTTAATCGAATTACTGTAATCATAACTTGAGCCTCCCGCCCCCTTTACCCATTCCAAAGCCGGGTTTTGTGCATATAAATGCGATATGGCCAGCATGGACAAAATGCTAAAAAAGGCAAACTTGATAACCGAAGATTTTCCCCTATTCATGTTTGGTAAATTTATATTATGCAAGCAAAATAAACATTAAATAAAACCCGGTAAAATCACTTTTTCCCCTAAATTGAACTTTCTGATTTTTAAATTTTGATATTACTTTTAACGCCTGCAATAAAAATAGACTATGAACTATACGATTGAAGATTTGAAAAAATTGATCGAGTCTATGTCTGGAAGCGAGAAACGGCACTTCTCTATAACCAATAACATATATGCTGATACCGGGAAACAGTATCTTTACGTGAAGCTATTTCATGCACTGTCTGATCCGGATACTGAATTTTCTGAATTTAAGGAGCCGGTATCCCTCCAGGCCCACACTTCTGCCAAAAGACGTCTGTTTAAAAACATATTGAATAGTCTCCGAAGTTTTCATGATGAGGCTTCGATAAAGATACTGATTCAGAAATATTTGTCTGAAATAGAGATATTGTACAATCATAACCTACCCAGGCAAAGTATCTATATTCTGAAAAAAGCCTACAAGCTTGCCGTCGATAACGAGGATTTTGACCTTTTGCTCCAGGTATTGGAATGGGAAAGTAAGCTGGATACCATGCAGGATACTCCGTCGCGGCCCATAGAAACCATTATTGCAGAAGAGCAGGAAGTGCTTCGTAAGTTGACCCAGGTTATGCATTTGAAAAATATTTACAACAAATCCAAGGCGTTCAAAAAGTATTATGGTTATACCAAGGGGAATGTAAAATCAAACCTGGAAAAAGAAACAATCCAGGCAGCCCATATGATCCGCTACAAAGAATGTGCTTCACAAAAGGCCAGGTTCTACTTCAACTTTATTTATAGCCTTTATTACAGGATGACGGATAAGCATATAGAAGCATATACATACAGCAACGAGCTTATCCGGCCCGAAATGCAGGTCGTCGGCGCTAACGATTACATAGACGGTATCCTGCAACATGTAGTTGTCTGTGCTAGTTTTGGTCAATTTGAAGATGCTTTTACCGTCCTGGCTTTCACCAACGAGTATATGCAAAAACAGAAATTACACCGCTTCCATATACTGAACATTAAATTCATCTACTATGAAATCAACCTCCACCTGATCATGTACAACTATATGGGCAACCCGGGCTTGCTTCAGCAAGCTATTAAAAGTGCAGAGGAAAAGATGGTGATATACGAGGATAAACTCTCCCTGGAAATGAAACAGGTTATTTTGGGTAACCTGATGAACGCTTACCTTGGTATGGGCGATTTCAAAAAAATGGACGGGTTATGGCATAAAAACTTTTCCATAAAGTCTATTAAAATACGAAACGATATCAATGGGGATCTTTATTTATTCAGGCTGTTCAGCATGCTACAAAGCGAAATTTACGATGTCCTGGCCTCAGTAGCTCTCTCAGCCCATCGTTACTACAACCAGTCGGCCGAATTTAAAAAGCGCTTTGAATTAGAGATAAAGATCACCGCGATCCTGGTAAAAGAACATAATTGGGAAAGCCCTGCATACCGCAAAAACATATTCATCCAAATGAAAAGCATATTCACCTACTATATCAACAAAAATCAAAAACGATACCCCTTCCTGGAACATTACACGCGATATGTTATTTGGATTTCCAGTATTATCAGTAAGCGGCTGTTCCACGAAGAAGCCGCCATTTGGTACCAGCAGTTTATTAAAAACAGGCCTCTTACAAGCGAAAAAGACAAAGCGGCATAAATCCTGAAGGAACTGTAGCTGCCAGGCACCCGTTTGGGGAGTGCCAACACTGCGGCGTTATCCTTATCGCATCAAAAAAGGTCAATTGCCGTCAATAAAAGAAAATAGGGCCTGCTGCGGCTAGGACAACAAACTTCATCATATTGTTGGCTGACTGGCTAAACACCTGAACAACTCATATCGGGCAAAGTCGAGCCTGCAAATGAGGAGTTGCCTTCGCAGGTACCGACGCTAACTGCTGTTTTTTTTAACACGCAGGGCGCTCAACTTGCTTCTTAATCTTGTGTACCGTACCCCGCCAGTAGAATTCCAAATGCTTTTGAATTGTTTCCGTCGGAAAGTTCGACAGCTCCAGTGTCAGGATCGTTCCGTTCCTTTCCGGCCTTAAAACAAAATCCAGTACAGTATAATGTTCAATGCGATCGGCTAGCCGCGACACCGAGCTGAAATGACTGTAACTTAATCGTTTATTTACTACATATTCCAGTACTATCCCCTTATTTTCGAATGCGGCATGGTGAAACCCGCGAACCAGGATCGGGGCATCAACTTGCCAGTTCGTCAGCACTTCAACCTTCATTTCCGGTTCCGCTATCCATCCCGATATTAATTCCGGAACTGTTAAAGCGGCCCATACCGCCGCGGGTTTGGCATCAATAGCAATTGTAATCGACGATTTTTCCGACATTATCTATAGTGTTTTCACAGGAGGCAATACTAAAAACAGTAGCCAATTTGATGGCTCAAATGTACATTTTCCGGAGCTAACCGATAGCCTCTATCTCAATGCCTTATGGAATTAAAGCTCCCGGCGCCTATGCGAAAGGAAAGGTAGGCCATAACGCCTCCTTTTAAATCCTTTGCATTTAAGCCTGCGGGAAATGGCGTAGGCTATGCCGGTAAGATATAAAAAACGGTTTCTTTTTCTTAGACATCCTGGCAAAAAACCTGCTAGAGTGGTCCTATGTAAACAGGCACTACACGATCAGCCCCAATTCAATGGCCTTTTTTACCAGGTTGGCAGAGCCCTTTGCCCCCAGTTTCAAAAGAAGATTTATACGATGATTATCCACGGTACGTTTACTGATAAATAGCCGCTCGGCAATCTGGTTACTGTTATAATCTTCTGCAATGAGGCGTAGTACTTCAAGTTCTCTTTGTGTCAGAAATGGTGAGCCCGTAGCTTGTTCCTTAGCCTCTTCAATATAATGCTTTATTACAGGATCCAGGAATGGGCGACCCAGGCTCACTTTTCGTATACCCTCCATCAGAATCTGTTCCTGGCTGCTTTTGAGTACATAACCCAATATACCTGCGCTCATCAGCGTTTTTATGTAATATTCGTGTTCCATATGCGTCAATACCAATATCCTGAG
>JBEBWN010000136.1:0-9265 GCA_040392235.1 Taibaiella helva
AAAGTTTACGTGCAGTCTGGGTAGTTTACGGGCACACGCAACCACGAGTGCGTCTTCTGCCACTGCCTGTAATGCCAACGCTTTACCTATGCCGGAGGATGCCCCCGTAATAATAATCACTTTATTCTTAAAAAAGGAATTCATAGCCGGTTACAAAAATACAGTTCACAATTTAGGATTCGCGTACTATTTTTGCACAGTTTTAATGGGGCGGTAGACGCCTTGTATTTTAGTAACCAATAGTTTTCTTGATATTTAAATTTGTATTGCAATGAAGGTAATGATTATTATGGGATCCAAGTCGGATGAAGGTGTTATGCAGGAAAGCCAGAATTGGCTGAACTGGTTCGGTATAGAAAATGATATGATAGTGGCCTCTGCCCACAGAAATCCGGACAAAGTGCGGGATTTAATGGTTAATGCAGCAGAAAACGGATATGGTGCTGTAATTGCAGCAGCTGGTATGGCAGCGGCATTGCCGGGTGTTTGTGCTGCATATACTTCGTTACCCGTGCTGGGAGTGCCTTTGGATGGCGGATTGCCAGGGGGGATCGATGCTTTATACTCCATAGTGCAGATGCCTGCCGGCCTGCCGGTTGGTACCTTGGCTGTAGGTAAAGCAGGTGCACGCAACGCGGCAGTATTATGCGCCCGCATCTTTGCTTTGAGCGATAAAGCGGTTGCTGAAAAAGTAGCAGCTTTCAAAGCTCAGGAATACAAAATGTAACCGGAGCTTATCCATTGTTGTAGATTTTATACCGGATCTGTATACTACCTGATAACCGTAAACCTAAAGGTAGCGGTTAAGGAGTTACCGATCCGGTATTTTTTTGGGAGGAATTAACCCCAGGCCAGGGCCGAAGAGCCTAATATAGCCGCATCCCGTTCAGAAAGACCGGAAGGGATAAGCTCGATCTTGTTTTTATAGATACCCAACAGGTTTTGTTCCATATATAGTTTGGCAGGGGTAATAATAAAATCGCCTGCTTTAGCCAGGCCGCCAAAAATAAAAATCGCTTGCGGGCTGGTAATGGCAACTGCGTCGGCCAGTGCCTGTCCCAATATCTTTCCCGTAAAATCGAATATTTCAATGGCTAAAGGATCACCGGCCAATGCGGCGCTATGGATTTCGCTGGAGGATACTTTACCCTTCGATTGGTATAGAGAAAACAGCCATTCGGCAGGTAATCTTTGCTGCGGATGGGGGCGTGTATTTAGCCATTCTATAGCTGTTTTCACAATACCGGTAGCAGAACTGTACGTTTCCAGGCAGCCATTCCGGCCGCAACCGCATAAACGGCCGCCCCTGATCGCTATGGTATGCCCCAGCTCGCCGGCAAAGCCGTCATGGCCGTAAATAAGCTGCCCGTTCGATACAAAACCGCTGCCTATGCCGGTTCCCAGGGTGATCATAATAAAATCCTTCATACCCTTCGCTGCTCCATAGGTCATCTCGCCTATAGCTGTAGCTTTAGCATCGTTTGTAATGGTAACCGGAAGCTGAAAGGCATCTTGCATCAGGCTACGGAGCGGTATTGTCCCCTTCCAGGGCAAGTTCGGGGCCAGTGCGATCTCGCCGCTGTAGTAATTGGCATTGGGTGCTCCAATACCAATACCACTGAATCTTTCCAGTCCTTTTTCTTTTATCTTGGGTAAAATCAACTCCTGGAGCGCATCAACAAAAGTTTCGGGAGTAGGGTAGTCCGGCGTATGCAGACGGCCCTGGTCCAGTATTTCGCCGCGCGTATTTACCATGCCGAAGGTTGTATTGGTGCCACCTATATCAATGCCAATGGAAAAACTTTTGGTTTGCATATTGCTTATTTAAAAAAAGGCTTTAAGTTTAGTGCCTTAAAAAGTATTGAATGTCCCACAATAATACAAAGAATAAAAGTTTCGGTTTTGCCCTTTTCTTGATTGGATGCCTTTTTTTTAGTTACGGGTTTATAACCTGGGCCAACAGTGCTTTGATTCCCTATTTAAAAATTGCCTGTGAATTAAGCGATACGCAATCTTATCTCGTGGCTACAGCCTTTTTTGCCGCTTATTTTTTTATGGCAATCCCCTCTTCCTATGTATTGCGTTGGGTGGGATTTAAAAGAGGTATGTCCTTAGGCTTGTTTGTTATGGCTTTTGGTGCCTTGATATTTATCCCGGCGGCAGAAAGCAGAAGCTATCCGATGTTCCTTACCGGTTTATTCATCATTGGTACCGGTATGGCATTATTGCAAACAGCGTCTAATCCCTATGCTGCAGCGCTCGGACCAATGGAGAGTGCTGCCAGGAGGATCAGTATAATGGGGATTTGTAATAAAATCGCTGGCGTAATTTCGGTTTATGTATTGAGTGGTATTATGCTCAAAGACGTCGATCAGTTAAAAGCACACTTAAAAGTGCTGCCTGATATCCAGCGAAACCTGGAGTTGGATATGTTGGCGCAAAAAGTTGTATTGCCCTATACCATAATTGCTATTTCCCTCTCGGTATTGGGAATTATTTTCTTCTTTATTCATTTGCCAGAGGTCAAAGATGAAGAAGTTTCCGATATTTCGCCAGTCCACAGCCGGAAGAGTATTTTGCGCTATCCGCATTTGATATTAGGTGTACTCGCAATATTCTTCTATGTCGGGGTTGAGGTGATCAGCTATGATACATTTACCGGTTTCGGCGAAGAATTGGGATATCCAACCCAATTGGCCTCGAAGTTCGCCACCTACACGGGGTATGGTCTTCTGGCAGGATACCTGCTCAGTATTGCAGCGATTCCCCGTTGGATTTCCCAGCGTAATGCATTGACCGCTGCCGTTCTTTTAAGCATGGCTCTGGTTGTTGCCGCCATTTTTACCAGGGGAACAATGGCAGTAACCTGCTTTGCTTTATTAGGGTTTTCCAATGCTGTAATGTGGCCTGCTATATGGCCTCTGGCCTTAGACAAGCTCGGCCGGTTTACCAAGATCGGTTCTGCCCTATTGGTAATGGGTATAGTAGGCGGCGCAGTGATTACTCCGCTTTATGCAAAAGTTTCAGAATGGATACATTCGCGCCAACAGGCCTATTGGCTTATGATTCCCTGCTATCTTTATATACTTTATTTCGCATTAAAAGGATACAAATTCAGGAAACCCGGTTAAATATATATATGTTACACTGTCTTGCAGGGTAGCATATATATATTTAACCGGTTGACAGCCCGTAGCTTCATGCCCCCTACAGTTGCAGGCGGTGCCGCATGAATTATTTCTGACAGAAGTAAATAATCTCGTCTTTCAATAAACGGTAACGGTCTATCAATTCCGGCGAGAGCGTTTGTACATAGTTGTCCTCTGTTACCTTAAATCCGGCAGCTGCCAGCTTCGCACCATAATCCCGGCCAAAAAGCCGTAGGTGATCTTTTTGCCAGAAATGCAGTTCCCGGTCTTCCGGTTTTACAATACTTTTATCTTCATAAGTTTCTTTACGGCTAAGGTCAATGGGTACCTGGAATATACCCCAGCCTCCCGGTTTCATAATGCGATACAGTTCGCGCATACACTGATCGGCATCTTCGACATGTTCCAACACATGATTGCAAAAGACTACGTCAAATGTGTTATCCTCAAAAGGTGCCTGATGTAAATCGAAATGTATATCGGCAATAGGCGAATTATAATCACCTGTTGTATAGTCGAGGTTTTTCATTCCCCGGAATATCTTATAAAAACATTGTTCAGGCGCAATGTGCAACACTTTATGAGGGGCCGTAAAAAAATCGGTCTTTTCCTTCAGGTATAGCCAGAGCAAGCGGTGTCGTTCCAACGACATTGTCCCCGGACTCAATACATTATTTCTTTTTGCTATGCCGCTGTAACCGTACGGCAGGAATTTCCGGTAGGTTTTCCCGTCTATAGGATCTTCGTACCGATTACCGCCATAAAATACCGGCGCCAGGCGTTGAAACAGAAGACTTACTTTAATGAGTATAGGACGGGGAATGGTACGCAGAAGGAAATGAAACATCAGTTGTTCTCGTTGACTATTATAAATTTTGGTCAAAAATAGGAATAATTTGCATTTAGGCTCACAATCGTTACAACCTTTACGCAAGATATATATGATTGTTCGGCAGATTTATTTTGAAGAGGATAAACGTTTTTTTTAAATTCGCCCTGACTTTTTTAAACAGCACGCTATGGCATTGAGCAAAATATGGTCCGCTTTTATTATTGTGGCCATTTTGGCCGCATCAATACAGTTATTGTCCCATAAGGATCATAAAGACATTTACAACAAAATGATTGTCGGTAAGGCTGGCGATACATCGCTGACGAGGATATATGACAGCCATAACGTGCCGCAATCCTATATTACTCTCTTACAGGATAAAAAGGAATATAGAAAAGGTGAGCTGAGGATAGTACAAACTGAAGACGGACAATTTTTAAGTTATCGCGAACAGGCAGCAGACGGTGTTTTAGCAACCTGTAAGGTAGCAGTAGAAATTTGTATAGGTCTTATAGGTATCATGGCGCTCTTCATGGGGTTTATGCAAATAGCCGATAAGGCAGGTGGGGTGCGCCTTCTTTCCCGTATTATAGGACCGTTTTTCAACAGATTGTTTCCGGAGGTACCCAAAGGGCACCCGGCTTTCGGGCATATGATGCTCAATTTTTCAGCCAATTTACTGGGCCTTGATAATGCGGCTACCCCCTTTGGCATTAAAGCCATGGAAAGTCTCCAGGAACTTAACCCGGATAAGGCGAGAGCAACTAACGCACAAATTATGTTCTTATGCCTTCATGCCGCCGGTTTAACATTAATACCGGTTTCCATTATAGCCATGCGGGCTAAAATGAATGCGGCTAATCCTACCGATATATTTTTACCTTGTATGATCGCCACATTCGTAGCAACCATGGCGGCCATGATCCTGGTGGCCATCAGGCAACGTATTAACCTGCTACAGCCGGTGATCCTGGCCTGGATAGGGGGGATCTCTGCATTGATTGCGGCCTTGATCTGGTATTTAGATAGCCTAAACGGGGAAAGTATGCAGGGCTTTTCCGGCATGTTGAGCAATGGCCTGATCCTGCTGATTTTCCTGATTATAATAGCCGGTGCCCTTTATAAAAAAATTAATGTTTTTGATGCTTTCGTAGAAGGGGCAAAGGGTGGCTTTGAAACCTCGGTAAAGATCATTCCCTACCTTGTCGGTATGTTGGTGGCGATTAGCCTGTTGCGAACAAGCGGCGTTTTTGATATAATAACAAGCGGGTTGAAATACTTGTTTACATGGGCTAACCTGAATAACAATATCGTTGATGCCCTACCTACGGCCTTGATTAAACCCCTGAGTGGTAGCGGCGCCCGGGGTATGATGGTGGATACTATGCGCGTGTATGGCGCAGACTCTTTTCCCGGCCGCCTGAGTTGTATTTTCCAGGGCAGTTCAGACACCACATTTTACGTGATTGCCGTTTACTTTGGCGCTGTTGGGGTAAAAAACACGCGCTATAGTATCGGTACTATGCTGCTGGCCGATTTGGTGGGCATTATAACAGCTATACTAATTTGTACCTATTGGCCCTGGTAAGTTTGCTCATTTGCCGGTAAACACAAACAGCAGAAATTTTTCGGGGAAAACGAAAGCATTTTCAAAAAACTGTTTATTTTTAGCCAGGTTTCAAAGTGTCATTTGCATGAAATTTAAAAATATGTCTATTTTGTATATCTATAAGTGTTATTTTTGTAATTAATCTTACCTAAACTTTATAAAAAGACTATAAAAAGCTCGTTACAATAGTAGAGTGCTAAAATATATTTGATCCTTTAGTAACGGATTAGGTAAGTAAAAAAACAAACTATGAACCTGACTCAAAAGTTTGCAAAGAAGTTAAAGATTCTAAGAGAGGTTAATAACTATACTCAGGAATATGTTGCAAGTGTATTGGATATTTCACAAAACGCCTATAGTCTTATAGAGAAGGGGACAACCAAAGTTACTCTGGATAGAATAGAGACACTTGCCCAGTTGTATAAAGTTACGCCGGCCGAGCTGATAACCCTGAATGATACCATTTATGGTAAAGCCATTAACTATGGCGAGACTACGCATACCAATATGCCACCAACCTTAAGTTCCTTTGAGAAAAGAATGTACGAGCAAACAATTAGCCGGTTGGAGATTGATATTGAAAAATTATACAACCTGATTAACCAATTGGCGACGAATATCGGTAAGCCACAGTAACGGAAATAAATATATTAATATTACAGCGTGCTGGTATTGCCGGCGCGCTGTAATATTATAGGGTATTACTTAAAAAACCTATCGGCTAACCGTTATTACATTGCCTGTGGTACATGCCGTAAAATTGGATACATCCTGAGTAATTTAGAATAATGGGCTGAGGCTGAGAAAATAAGTGGGTTTAACCCTGTAAAAGATTAAATAAGTACTGCACATTTATATGCGGTTACTGCTTTATTCTTACCGAAATAATTGTGGTAATAAATTTATTCGCTGTACTACAAATAAAAGTCTATTCTTCTTTACACCCTAAATATGCAATTATGAAGAAACTGTTCTTTCTAATGCCGTTTTTTGTTTTGTTCAGTAATTGGCTGAATGCCCAGGGCGATTATTTTGCTCCAATAGGGGCGGAGTGGCATTATGGTGCGTTAAGTCCTTATAATTATCCGCATTATTCTATATACCGGGCTGAAAAGGATACAATAGTTGCCGGGGTAAATTGTCGCAAAATTACCGGCACTTATGTGCCGAAAGACAGTGCCGCCCGCCAACTAGATGATATGTATGTATACAGTACTCCCGATACCGTTTTCTACTATAATCATACTTTCAAACGGTTTACACCCTTATACATCTTCAATCTGGAAGTTGGCGATACCGTATCTTACTATATTCCCTATTTCGCATATTTACCGCATTATCGCTACCAGTTGCCTAGCCCGCCAAAAGATAGTATACTTTCGTTTGCCGTAATTAAAAAGGAGGAAGTAAATGTCGATGGCGTAATGTTGAGGGTAATAACAACGGCATCTCCTTACGGCGGTTGGCGCTACGATCCTTACACAGAGCGGATCGGTTCACCCATTCTTATGATCCCGCATAATCCGGGAGCCCATATACCGGAACTGATAGAGGTGCGCCTGCGTTGTTATAAAGATCAAGAGATCAGTCATCAACTGGTTATGCCCTGTGATACCATTCCTTCGTTGAGCAATGGAGTAGTCGATGCTACCCGGCTGAGGGATAGAATATCTGTTTATCCTAATCCGTCTAACGGTATCTTCAACATTCGAATAGGTTCTTCCTATCCCTATCAGGGAAGGATGGACATCTGTGATTTGACCGGTAAGCTTGTGCAGCAACTGCTGATTCCAAAAGAGGACAAGAATCTGCACCAGCACACCTTGTCCTTACCGGCGGGGATGTATATAATAAAGTATTCGATAGATAACAGGAACTACTCATCCAAGCTTTTAATAAGTCCATAGCATCTCATCAAGATCGCATGAACCTATAACCCTTTTGTCGATTGCGCGATTCTGTGCTCTTTGAATGTACAGTCATTTAGTAGCATTTGAAACAAATGCACAATTAAAATGTTGAATGCTGGCCGCCATCTAGCAACGATCTTCATCCTAAAATGCTACATTCCTTAAATATGTATCCTATCGGACTATAAAAGATACCGGTTCATTCCATTCTGAGCGACCTTCTCCGTTGAGTGCCCGTACCTGTACATAATAAACAGTACGGGGGATAAGATCAGTGATCGTTATTCTTGTACTGGAAGACAGCTGGGGTTCAGACCATTCCTTAGATGTTTCTGTAACTACTATTTAAAAATGCGCTACAACATTTATAAATAGTATAGCTACTTTTTATAAATGAGCTATAACATTTTTTAGTTGTATGACTACATTTTAGCGCACAAACGCTTGTTTTTGGCTTTGACCTTTGACGTAATACCATACTTGCCTACCTTTACAGCCGTATGGCCTACATCCCGGATATTGAGAAAAAACCTATTGCGGAGCAGATTGCTTTTCAACAAAATGCGCTGCAAGAATTACTGCATTACCTCGAGCAAAGGTCTCCGTTTTATAAAAGGCGGTTCGCAGAGCGGGGCATCGATATAAGTAAGGTGAGCACCCTGAAGGATATGGCATTTCTTCCATTGACTACGAAGCTGGACCTGCAGGTTTACAATATGGATTTTCTTTGTGTGCCGCTTAAGGACGTTGTAGAATATACGGCTACCTCTGGTACCACCGGGACGCCGGTGATGATTGCGTTGACAGAAAAAGATATGCAGAGGCTTGCTTACAACGAATCTTTATCTTTTCAGTGCATGGAAGTAGATGCAGGTGATTGCTTCCAGCTGATGTTAACTTTAGACCGGCAGTTTATGGCCGGCATGGCTTATCATTCGGGATTAAGGAAAATAGGCGCTGCAGCCGTACGGACGGGTCCCGGCTTAGCGGCAATGCAATGGGAGGTTATACAGCGCTTGCAGCCTACCGGCCTTGTTGCTGTTCCGTCTTTCTTGCTCAAGATGATAGCTTATGCCAGGGATGCCGGATTGGACCAGGCAAAATTGCCATTTGCTAAAATACTGGCTATCGGCGAAACTTTGCGTAATGAAGCCTTGCTTCCGAATGCTCTGGCTAAAAAGATCCTGGAAAACTGGGATGTAAAATTGTATGGAACATATGCCTCGACCGAGATGCAGACCGCATTTACAGAATGTGCCGTGGGGCAGGGCGGACACCATCACCCCGAACTGGTTATCGTTGAATTGCTGGACGAGCTCGGAAATGCAGTACTGGAAGGTGAAATAGGCGAGGTTACCATTACCACCTTGGGCGTGGAGGCAATGCCTCTTTTGCGTTATCAAACCGGCGATCTCTGTCGCGCTTATTATGAACCTTGCGCCTGTGGCCGCAGCACAATGCGGTTGGGCCCCGTTTTGGGGCGGAAACAGCAAATGATCAAGCTGAAAGGCACCACGCTTTTTCCCGGTGCCCTTTTCGATATATTGCAAGGCTGTACTTTTGTGGAAGAGTTTTTTGTGGAAGTGTACACAAACGAAGACGAGCAGGACGGTATTGTGTTGTACCTGGTAGCAATACCCGGAAGCGAGAACAGTGATGGGCTTATTAAAACCATGCTGAAGCATAAGCTGCGCGTCCTTCCCGAAATCAAATATATTACCGGGTCTGAAATGCAGCAAATGCAATTTCCTGCAACAAGCCGCAA
>JBEBWN010000137.1:0-9258 GCA_040392235.1 Taibaiella helva
CAAATAATAACATGGGTTATATCACTACAATTGATATAGCCCATTTTTTTAACATGATTCCTGTAATTAAGCTATTGATGCATATAGCCTTAAGGAAAAGGGAAAAGGCTAAACGCCAGACTACAATACATCGGATACTATCTATGTATTATTTCCTATCTAAGCTGGAAGAAAGAAAACATGGCCTTTAGCGCCGGCTAACAAAACACCAACACATAAATAAATAGACATATTTCTCTATGTGGAAAACATCGGGAATTGTCTACAGAGTTCAAAAAGAATTGGCGCTAACGAAAAACACACATCCATTTCCGGACTGCCCGGGAGCTCCTCACTCCTATATTAACAGAGCATGTTGAATCAACCTTTTTCCTACTAAGCAGGTTTATTCTCCTGTTATACCACAGTAATCCACAATGAAGGATAACAAAATGTGTATCAATACCTTATTTTACAAGTTCCCAAGAAAGACGAGAATAGAGGAAAATTTACACACAATAACACCTTTAAAGTTGTGGGAAAACCGTTAAAACAATTTGAAAACTACCCTAAACAAAATGAAAAATAAATTTGCTGGTATCGATTCATTTTTTGTTCACGAAAACTTCATCAAAAAATCATAGTTATCCTATCCGTCCACCCAAAATAATTATACCCTGCTATCCTTATCCCTATTCCGTGAATAACATTGCTTAAGCCAGTAAAATCAATACTTAGAATAGAATATAAAATGTGTACAAACTGGTAAATAAATAGATAAACCAAAAAAGCAATAGTAGGTTACCGAAAGTTTCCACCATATTAACATCCCTAATAGTAGTAATCTTCTTTTTTAAAAAATTTATTCTATTAAAAATTAGGATGTGCATTTCGCAAAACTGCGCTTTCGCTACCTAATTGAAATTGTTATACTTTTGGATCCATGTTTCCCGCACAAGCCGTTATAAGCGTTCGTAATCTGAAAGTAACTTTTAAGGGTATGACCTCCTATGAGGCCGTAAAAGGAATATCGTTCGATATAGAAAGTGGAAAAACGGTAGCAATGGTGGGACAATCGGGATCTGGTAAATCAGTAACTTCTTTGGCTTTAATGGGACTTCTGCCTGGCGCAACTCTGGTAGAAGGCGAAATTAATATGATGGGTAAGGGGAATTTATTAGATTTCAAAGAGCCGCAAATGCGTTCTATCCGTGGCCGGGAAATAGCCATGATATTCCAGGAACCTATGAGCGCGCTTAATCCGCTGGTAACCTGCGGTAACCAGGTCATAGAATGTCTTCTAGCACATCAGAAAATAAGCCGGCGCAAAGCCCGTGAAATAGCTTTGGACTGGTTTGGTAAAGTACAATTGCCCGATCCGTCGCGTTTGTTTGACCGTTATCCACATCAGCTCTCTGGCGGTCAGAAACAAAGAGTCATGATAGCTATGGCAATGTGCAACCATCCACAATTGTTAATAGCAGATGAGCCTACTACTGCATTAGATGTTACTGTGCAAAAGGAAATAGTGGAATTAATGCAGACCCTGCAAAGGGAATTTAATACCGCTATACTTTTTATAACCCATGATTTGGGTTTAGCCCGTGCTATAGCAGACAACTGTATCAATATTTCGGAGGGAAAGATAACAAATCAATTTCCCCGTACTTCCGGAAAGTCAACTGTTATTACCGGTTTATCCACAATTCACCGCTCTATCCTGAGCGTAAGAAACCTGAGTGTGCGGTATACCTCTGCAGAAAAAAAATGGGGAAAACCTGCAGAATATTTTAAAGCGGTAGACGACATTAGTTTCGATCTGCCTGAAGGCGAAATAACCGGTTTAGTAGGGGAATCGGGTTGTGGAAAAAGTACTTTGAGTAAGAGCATTATAGGACTTCAAGCTGTTAGCCATGGTAAGATACTGTTTGAAGATCAGGATATTGTCAAGTACAATACAGCACAGTGGCGTCAATTGCGGAAAGATATCCAGATTGTTTTCCAAGATCCGTTTGCTTCGCTGAATCAGCGTATGAAGGTAGGCGATGCTTTAGCCGAACCTTTAAGAGTGCATGGTCTTGCCCAGGGTAAACATGTGGATAAACATGTGGATCAGTTGTTAGAAATGGTTCAATTACCCAGTTCATCAAAATATAAATATCCTCATGAATTTTCTGGCGGACAACGCCAAAGGATATGTATAGCCCGTGCATTGGCAGTACGTCCGCGTTTGTTGATATGCGATGAAAGCGTATCAGCCCTGGATGTTACCATACAGGAACAAATATTGGATTTGCTATTGCAACTACAGCAGGAAAAAAAACTTACCTATTTATTTATTACCCACGATCTGAACGTGGTTAAACGGATTAGCCAGACTATTCTGGTAATGCAGAAAGGAAAAATTGTGGAAGAAGGTGCCACTGCCGATATTCTGAATACCCCTAAAAATGATTACACCAAAAAGCTATTAGCCTCTGTGTATTCTTAAGACAAGGAAAGGCTAGACATAACTCTGTTAGCAAATTGTCGCCTATATAGCTTGCCGGGGCTGCACAATCTTATGTGAAACGTGTTTTTGTCTTCAATGTATTTTATACTGCTTGAATAATTGGAGTGATTTAATCATTATATTTGCAACAGCTAGTTTCTAAATACTTTCACAAATACAATATGGCCTGAGCCTCGGATACATATGGAGCCATAATTACCTGGAATGGCCCATGCTGGTAAAAGCAATTTAATATGCTTTAAACCAAGTAAAGACGGCCTACACAAACTCTACTTTAAAACGTAATAAGTATTTTTAATGAAATACAATACCAAAAGAGATAAATTGATTATGCCTGAATACGGACGTAATATTCAGCAGATGGTAGACTACATGCGGAAAATAGAAGATCCGGTTAAACGTCAGAGAAATGCAAAGGCTATAATAGAATTGATGGGTGTATTGAACCCACATCTGAAAAATGTGGAAGATTTCAGACATAAGTTATGGGATCATTTATACCTTATAGCAGATTTCGAATTAGAAGTAGAGTCACCCTACCCTACCCCCACCAAGGAAAGAATTTTTAGAAAACCTGATCCTTTACCCTATCCTAAGTCATACAATAAACAAAGACATTTGGGAAAAAACCTGGGTGTTATTATTGATAAGGCCATCCGGGAAAAAGATGAAGAAAAGAAAAAGGGCTTTACCCAGTCTATAGCATACTATATGAAGTTGGCTTATGCTAACTGGCATAAAGAACCTGTGCACGACGACATGATCAAGGAGGAATTATCTGAGATAACCAATGGACAATTGAATTATAATAATTCCGGAGGTATTAAAGTGCGGTTCGATAACAGGCAACATAATGGCCAGGGCGGTGGATATAATAATAAAAAGAACGGCGGTGGCAACAGGAATAACAAAAACCAGGGCGGCAACCGCAACAACCAGGGCGGACAAAATAATAACAAGAACAGGAATAAAGGTAGAAAGCTGTGGTAATTGCTTTCCTCTGAAAAAGACAATATTAAAAGGCTGTCTGGTAAAATTTTGCCGGACAGCCTTTTTAAATGGATAACAAAGAATTCAGCTCCTAATATTTTGCCTTAATCAGAGGCTGATTTCAACAACAGGTAATTTTCGGGCTGCAATGCTTTTTACATTTTGTGCAATAGCCCGGATATGATCCGGGGTAGTGCCGCAGCAGCCGCCAACAATATTGATCCACCCGTTCCGGGCAAAATCTGCGATGATACCCGCTGTTTCCTCAGGGTCTTCATCATAACCACCCATAGCATTGGGTAAACCAGCATTAGGATAACAGCTTACATAACAGGTTGCGATATTCGATAATTCTTCCACATGCGGCCGCATTTGCTCGCCACCCAAGGCACAATTCAATCCTATGCTGACAGGTTGGGCATGCATTACCGAAATATAAAAAGCTTCCAGCGTTTGCCCGCTCAGCGTGCGCCCAGACGCATCTGTTATCGTTCCGGAAATCATAACAGGTAAGACAACATTATATGTGTCGAAATATTTCCGGATAGCATAAATAGAAGCTTTCGCATTCAGGGTATCAAATATCGTTTCAACCAGCAATATATCTGCGCCTCCATCAATAAGTCCCTTGATCTGGGTAAAATAAGCTTCAGCCACTTCATCGAAGCTCACCGATCTGTAACCGGGGTTATTAACATCTGGTGATAACGACAGCGTCTTATTCATAGGTCCAATAGCACCAGCAACAAATTTAGGTTCTGCTACCTGGTTATCCCGGATATATTCTGAAACAGCTTCCTTCGCTAACCGTGCCGATGCTACATTCATTTCATAGGCTAATTCCTGCATGTCATAGTCTGCCATGGAAATTACCTGCGAGCTGAAGGTGTTCGTTTCTATAATATCCGCACCGGCTTCCAGGTATTCGCGGTGTATGGCCTTAATAATAGCTGGCTGTGTAAGTGAAAGCAGTTCATTATTACCTTTTACGTCGCAATGCCAGTCTTTAAATCGTTCTCCCCTGTAATCCTCTTCCGTCAATTTATAACGTTGGATCATTGTGCCCATAGCGCCGTCAATAATTACTATTCTACGGTTCAGTAAATGCTCGAGTTGTTCGCGGGTTGTGCTCATCATTTTCCAAATTGAGTATGCAAGTTACTTTATTTAGCGCTATGGACTAAAAAATACATATTTTATACAGCATTTATACCCACCTTGAAGAAGGTATACGAAAAGAGAACTGTCTAAAAGCCTATTATAAAAAAATATACATTAACGATCTGTAGATTAGTATAATAGCCAAAATAACTTCCTCACGTACCGTCATGCCGACCAGCGTGGAGGCATCTCCCAGGCTTGTGAAAGTGGAAGTTATTTTGACACAGTTACTTAGGGCAGCTCTTATGCTATGGCAGGACGCCGGAACGGAGCCGGAAATCTGTATTTTTGGCTTGTACATAGGCATAGCCCGCTACCATTTGAGCGGGACGGGCTATATCTTTATAATGGGATCACAGTAGTGGGTAATAAAGTCGGGGTACTTTGTCTCCAAGTAGCCAGAATGAGTTGTAAGGGACTACGCTTTCGCTACAATAGTGTGTTCCTCTGCGATCAACGCATATAATGATGTATTTTGAGTTTCCTTGATGACCGTAAAATAGGACCCACAAGCCATGTAGTCATAATACCTGGTGATATAATACTACCGGCGCAGCATTAAAGTGGAGCTTGCGAGAGCGTAACGATACATTTGTATTATATAGTCATATGCTAAGACGGCTCACTTGTAGCCCTTGACAATAAAAGGGAAATAGTACAACGTAAAGTCAGGCACTTTTATGACGTCGTTAACGTAATTCGTGTCCTCGTTGTGATAGTTAACGATGGCGCAATACTATTACACGTTTGGTTCAGAGCACTTTGTTATCAACTCATACTACTTCATCACTAACTCATACTACTTCATCGCTAAGTCATAGCAGTTAGCCATCAAGTAACAGCATTTCGTCACAAAGTCATATGACTTAACGTTGCAAATGTCCCTCGACGGTTCCAATTGGTTGCCCGTAGGGTACAACAACGAGCTATAAGCCGGAGGATTATGGTATTAGCGACAAATTTACTATATCTCGCCGCCTATAGCTACGGGAATTAATTTAGAAAGAAATTTTGCTACAATCTGATATACATTCACCACAAACCGGCCACAAAAATGAAAAGTACCCATTGATTTAAAAAGGGCACTCTGCAATGTATAATAGTCAAAATAACTTCCTCACGTACCGTCATGCCGACCAGCGTGGAGGCATCTCCCAGGCTTGGAAAAGTGGAAGTTATTTTGACCCAGTTACAATACAAAAAAACAGGCTCGTCGTATGGAGCTCTTCCATAAGCAGCCAGTGGCGGCACATAACCTTAGCTAACATTTACTCCATAAAGTGTTTTCAGCTCCCATAATATGCCTTTCATCTTGAAGTTATATGCCTGGCGTTAAAAGGCAAAACCAAAAAAGGACAACAGGTTGATGAGTCCTTAAATAAGGAGTAATAAGTAGAAAAAGTACTAGTTCGAGGAGAGACTTTTTTCAGATAGGATAATAGGGTAAGCCTTATTGCTGTTCCGGATATTATTGCGACGAAAATTAAAGTACAGACTTTTGTGGCTTGCCTGGATCTTTTTTGTTTACTGTCGAATTGCAGACCTGTTTTTAAAAAAAGCAAAGAAATGAAGAGGTTTTTGGGGGTAAATATTTATTGCGTTGTCTTACTCCTGAAACTATCTTAATACAAGAAGTAGCCGCAATACCGGGATGCTACTTATTTTAATTTTTAAAAAAGAAACTTATGCCTTTTTCAATATTAGTTTTTTATAGTCTCTTTTTCATGGCAAATTTTTCGCGCCTGGCGGCGCAACAACCAGTGCAAACAATACGCGGTGTACTAAAAGACATTGCATCCGGGGGCCCGGTACCCTTTGCAACAGTTGTGGTGAAAGAAACCGGGCAGGCCGCTATGGCTGATTCCCTGGGAAACTTCATGATCGATCAGGTACCAGTAGGACGGTATGATATAGAAGCTTCTATTATGGGCTATGAAACCAGCCGCCAAAGCGGAATAACCGTGTCTTCCGCCAAGGAAACAATGCTTGAATTTCATATGAAAGAAAGTAACAATACCCTTCAGGAAGTAGTAATTAAGTCTGTAACAGATAAGGACAGGCCGCTTAATACTATGGCTACAAATAGTGCGCGGATGCTTAGTGTTGAAGAGGCCAGCCGTTATGCCGGTGGCTTCGACGATCCGGCCAGGCTGGTGGCTTCCTTTGCCGGTGTAGCCAGTGGCATTGGTAATAACGGTATTGCGGTCAGGGGTAATAATCCCCAGGCTTTACAATGGAAAATGGAAGGTATAGAAATTCCTAACCCTAATCATTTTGCAGACCTTGCCACCTTTGGTGGTGGCGGTCTGACTGCGCTGAGCAGCCGCTTACTGGCCAATTCCGATTTTTTCTCTTCCGCTTTCCCCGCCGAATACAATAATGCGCTTTCCGGTGTATTTGATGTTTTTATGCGCAATGGCAATAACCGTGAGTACGAACATACCCTGCAAGCAGGGCTGTTAGGCCTCGAGGCCTCTTCGGAAGGTCCCTTCAAAAAAGGCGGTAACTCTTCCTACCTGTTTAATTATCGTTATTCCACATTGGCTCTTTTGGGACCACTACTCTTTAACAATGCAGGTGTCCGCTTCCAGGACCTGTCTTTCAAACTGAATTTTCCAACAAAGAAGGCCGGCACCTTTTCACTTTGGGGAATCGGACTGATCGATAGGTCTGGTCAGGAGGCTAAAACAGATACCCTTGCCTGGAAATATAAAATGGATAAAGAGACCGAAGACGTCAGGCAATTTATGGCAGCCGCAGGTTTAACCCACAAAATACGACTAAACAACCGGTCCTATTTGAGATCGACAATAGCTTTTACCACCAGCGGTATTAACCTGAAAACAGATAGCTTTAACAGGTACATGCAGCAAATACCGGTACGGCGCATCCAGAGCTACAATACTAATTTGGTTATTAGTTCCATGGTCAATACCAAGTTTAATGCCCGCCATAATAACAGAACCGGAATTACCCTGACGGGTTTATCCTACAATATGCAATTAAAAAAACAGTCTTTACCGCATAATGCCCTGCAAAGCATGCTGGATCAGGACGGACTGAGTTTCCTGATAGCAGGATATACCCAATCTTCTTATGCTGTAAGCAACAAATTTATACTGAATGCCGGGATCAATCTCCAAATGTTTACCCTGAATCAACATTACACCGTCGAGCCCCGGCTGGGCATCCGTTACCAAATGGATGAAAAGCAATCATTGAATCTGGCGTACGGACTTCATAGCCGGTTGGAGCGGATCAATGCATATTTTGTAAAAGATATCAATAAAGGAAATCAGCCGCTGAATCAAAATATGGATTTTACCAAAGCGCATCATATTGTATTAGGCTATAACCGGAAGATAGGGGAAAGTACAAACCTTACGATAGAAGCTTATTTCCAGCACCTGTTTCATGTTCCGGTTATAGCAGACAGTTCCTACTCTGTTATTAATATGCAGAACGAATGGTTCTTTAACCAGGAACTGAAAAATACCGGTAAAGGCAGAAACCTGGGCTTGGATATAACACTTGAAAAATACATGTCTGCCGGATTATACTGGATGATAACAGCTTCCATATTTGACTCCCGGTATGCAGGTGGCGACGGCGTCTGGCGCAATACACGATTCAACCGGACCTTTATTGTCAATGCCTTAGCCGGAAAAGAATGGTACACGGGCAGGAGCCGTCAAAACACGATCGGCGTTAACCTGAAAATGAGCCTATGGGGTGGAGAGCGGTACACGCCGGTACAAGAGACGGTATCGCTAGCACAGCAGGATATTGTCTACAACGAAGGCCAAGCCTTTTCCCGGCAGAATAAACCAGCATTTGTAACACATCTTACGCTTAATTACAGGCTAAACAGAAAGAAAACAAGTCACGAGATAGCATTGAAAGTGATCAATGCCACCCAGTACAAGGAATACCTCGGTTACCAGTACAATTATCAGCAACACAGCATAGACCCCTATCGTGAAGCCACCTTTATTCCTAATCTTAGCTACAAAATTGAATTCTAAGCTGGTGCGGAATACGTTAGGTCTGGACACCTGAAATATCTGCTCCCAGTCGCCGGCGTGAACAAAAAAAGAGTATCTTTATTATGGATGATTGAATTACAATCATTGTTTTATAATTAATTATTTCAATTCAATCATTAATAAACTGTTACATAGTCGTAGGTATATTCCTTACAATTTGCGTTGTTGAGTGAAATAAATTTAAATTCAATTTAACGGGTATTTTATTGTCAAATAATTGAAATTTCTTGGCTGCCTTTTATTGTTGGTTAAAAGATATAAATACTTAAAAATCGTGTGATTTCGTTTTAAGTTTCGTGTTTCCGTTTATATTTTTTCACCTGCCCAATCTCTTGCGCTCTTCACCAAGAATAACCTTTTTGAAAACTTTTATTCACAAGTCGGTCCTCCTTTTTTGGTTTGCCACTTAGAGATAAAAGCATGGTTTATTCTCTGCTTCTTTGTTGATAAAATTTTAAACAACTTCAAACAAAAAACATAATTTTATGATTCATTAAAGTTTTAACCCATTACAGCCAATGTCATTAACTTAAGAGAATACAGCGAGAAATCATTAATTTTAGGGTCTCT
>JBEBWN010000138.1:0-9227 GCA_040392235.1 Taibaiella helva
AATCTGTTGACGTGTATAGCCAGCGCGTTGTTGGCTATACACGTGGAATAGTTGCTAAGAAGAATCGAAAATGATGTCCCGCTCCTTTTATTAAATCAAGTGGCCAACAAACAATCAGCCGTAGGTTTTGAGGGCTATTGTTAAAAATAATTTTCTTTTTTTTTAGGGTTGTTGGGTTATCAATGAAATTAGTCGAAGGGTTGTGCATAAGGACACTACTATAAACAAGTTTTGTCTTATATGTGCAATATAGGAAAATGTGTACTGTTTGTGACTTTTGGAACAAAAATATACACTGCCGATTCTATCCGGAATGCTGGTTTGTTGGTAGGATATATCGACATACAGGGCAAGTTTACCAGTATTGATCTATCGAACACTTTTATCCGTATGCAGTTGACCGCGCGTGGATTCTCTATAAATCACTATGACCCGTATAGCGTTTTCAAATATAGATTCTTATTTTCGTGGTTCATATATTCTCTTTAAATCCGCTATGATTAAACCCATATCGCAAAGCCATCAGATTTTTGCCTTCCTGGTACTGATAATATTTGCCGTTTTTATTGCCGATTCCTGGCAGGTATTTAATTATCCTCCCCGATCAGTACACCAATGGCGGCAGAGCGATTGCGCTGCCTATGTTAAAACCTATTACCGGACGAATAGCAACCTACTGCGACCGGCTACCTATAATCTTGCGGGTAGCCAGGGTCGTGTAGTGAGCGAATTCCCTGTTTTATATTACATATCCGCCCATCTTCAAAGAGTAACCGGCGAGCATTATGCTGTAACACGGGGCATTACTTTTGCCTGTTATATCATAGGCTTGCTTGCTTTACTGGCTTGCACAAACCGTTGGATTGGGCGTAAAGGTTGGGCTGTTTTTTCTGTTATTCTTCTGGCGACCTCTCCCTATTACTATTATTATTCTGTCAATTTCCTTCCTAATATACCTGCCATAAGCTTTTCTTTTGTCGGGTTGTATTTCTTCCTGCTATACGATAAAGGTGGCGCTTTAATATGGAATATAGCAGGAACATTATTTTTTATATTGGCGGCGGCTTTAAAACCCACTGATGGTGGCGTTGTATGGTTAGCCTATGTAGGAACTAAGGTTATAATGTATGTAGGGGGGGCGCTAGAGCGGCGTATGCAGAAAACGAAATTGCTTACCTTACTTATATCGTCTTTGCTGATTGCATTAAGTATCTGGGGCTGGGCCCGCTTTGCAAATCAATATAACGATACCAACGGAAACCATCAGAATTTACTGGGTATTTATCCGATATGGGACATGGATGCCGGTTTGAGAAAATACACATTTGAACGTATATTTAAAGAATGGAGGATGGTTTTTCAGCATAAACTAATATTGGCGGCATTGCTACCTATGTCTATCGTTTATCTGTTAAAATGGAAAAGGCTGGACCCCTTTCTGCGCGTGTTTACATTTTTGCTGGGTATAGGTGCGGGTATTTATGCTATTTTATGGTTTAAGGCTTTTACCGACCATGATTATTACCAACTACCTTTTGTATTGCCGGCTGTTTTTTTGTCCATAACCATAGTAGCGTATATAAGCAATAATGTTGTAGCCAGGACGCGTAATATATTGGGTTTTGTTGCCGTATTTTTAGTCGGTTTGGGGTTTTACTACAATGCCCAAGTTCAAAAAAACAGATACCGGGGTATTGAGTCTGTAAACCCGGCACTTTTTACAGTGGAGCCCTATTTGCTTAAGATTGGCGTGCGCCCTAACGATCACGTTGTATGCGTTCCCGATAGAAGTCCGAATATATCGCTGAATGCCATTAACAGATATGGTTATACCGAAGAATTTAATAGCGACGTCTATAATATATACACCTTCAAACGGCAGGGGGCCAGTTATTTAATAGTCAGTGACACTAACTATTTGTCGAATCCAATTTACATTCCTTTTATGAAAAGAAAAATTGGAAGTTATAAGGGCATATCCATTTTTGATATTCGGGGAGCAATGTAACAACGTAGATATTATTACTCTTTTCCGTCTTCCAGCGAAAAGAGGCTGTCTACAAATTCGAGCTTATTGAATATCTGCAGATCTTCCATGCGTTCGCCAACGCCAATATACTTAACCGGGATTTTGAATTGGTTGGCAATAGCCAGTACTACGCCTCCTTTTGCCGTACCATCCAGTTTGGTAATGGCCAGGGCGCTTACTTCGGTAGCCGCTGTAAAATGCTTAGCCTGTTCCAGTGCATTTTGTCCAGTGCTCCCATCGAGGACCAGTAATACTTCATGTGGGGCATCCGGTATATTTTTGCTGACTACCCGACGGATCTTGGACAGTTCGTCCATAAGATGTGCTTTGTTATGTAACCTGCCGGCAGTGTCGATAATAATGACATCCACATCTTTTGCCATCCCGCTTAATACCGTGTCATATGCTACGGAGCTGGGATCACTACCCATTTCTTTCTTTACAATGGGCACGCCGGCGCGCTCACTCCATATAGTGAGCTGGTCGACCGCTGCTGCACGAAAGGTATCGGCTGCACCTAATAATACACTTTTGCCGTTCTTCTTAAAATTATAAGCTAGTTTGCCAATGGTTGTAGTCTTGCCCACGCCATTCACGCCGACTACTAAAATTATATAGGGCTTTTTACCCGCAGGTACCTCAAAGGTCTCGAATTCAGATGAGGGGGCAGCGGTAAGCATGCTGGCAATTTCTTCCTGGAGTATGCGGTTCAGGTCTGAAGTACCCAGGTATTTGTCCCGTGAAACGCGCTCTTCTATGCGTTTGATGATGGCTATCGTTGTATCCAGCCCGACATCGGCGGTAATAAGCGCTTCCTCCACACTGTCTAAAACCTCTTCATCCACAGTGCTTTTACCGGCAATGGCCTTGGTAAGCTTGGAAAAGAAACTTTGTTTCGTCTTCTGCAATCCTTCGTCAAGGGCTACCTTTTGCTCTTGTTGCTCCTTATTACGTTTGAATAGCTTATCAAAAAATCCCATAATACAGTCAAAAAGTTAAATAGGTGAGGTTTTTCGCATGCAAAAGTACTTTTTTACATGGTTTAATAGAAAACTTTTTCTTATTTGCTACTTTTGGTAACTTATAAATAATCATAAGATGGACGAGCTAATTCCTGTAACCTTATGGCTGGCCGGCAGAAGTTACCGGATCAGGGTGAAAAGACAAGACGAGGCAGCTATCCGGCTCGCCGTAAAGGTAGCAGAGGAGCGGATAGCGGAACTGAAAACCAGTTTTGCCGGTAAGGACGACCAGGATTTTATGGCGATGTGCTTGTTGATGTATGCTACTGACCAGGTGACGGATAATAATGAGCTCAACCCGGTACAGAAAGAATTGGTTAAACAAATGCTGGAGCGGATAGACCGTGTGGTTTGAGGCCCGGCAGCTGAGGCTATCGCCTGCGTGATATAGTATGCGTGTTAAAAATAAGGACCGCTACCAGTATTATGGCGTAGGCTAAAACCTGGAGGCTATCTACGGGTTCCTGGTAAACAAGAACGGCAAGTGTAAAGGCGATCAACGGATTTATATTCAGCATCATACCTACGGTGGACGATTTCAGACCTTTCAGGGCATACAGGTTGAGCCAAAGCGGAAGGATTGTGAAGAAAAGCGATATAACAACGATATATCCGTAAAACTGTGCGGAGGTGGGGAGCGACCCACTGAATAGTGGGTATAAAGGAAGCAGGAAGATTGCGGAGCAACAGATCTGAAAGGTTAAAACAAAAAGTTTATCGAAGCCTGAATTTACGCGTTGACTAATAAGATAGAAGGCGTAGGAAGAGGCGACTACTAAGCTGGAAATCATATCGGTCATGCGGGCATAAGAAAGGAGCAGACATCCGGCTATACTGATACCTATACCCAGCCATTGCTGCCGCTTCAGCTTTTCTTTCAGAATCATCTCCGCGAGAAAGGCAGTCAGGATAGGGCATACAAGGTAGGCGAGTGATGTAGCCTTCACGCTGACATGGTTCATAACATAAATGAAGGAGAACCAGTTGACGGTTAGTAATACTGCGCCCAATACATTGAGTGAAATATTTCGTTTTTTCTGCATGGATGACAGGGACCTAAACAGATCGCGCTGTTGCCGTAAGGCAGACTTCCGGAATAATACTGAAATGAGCAATAGCACAGCGGCGCAGAGGAATACCCGGTAGAACAGGATGTCGATAGACGAATAAGTGGCCAGGGGCTTCAGTACCAGACTGAAAAAGCCCCATATGGCATAGGCTGCAATAGCCGCCAGCAAAAATCGGGTATTACGCAAGGAACCGGAAAATTTTGGTAGATTAATACAGGATGTCCGGCAAAGTTCTATAATTGCAGGCTTATTATCCGGGACTGCCTAAAAATTAGTTGCTATTGTGTATTGACGCCATGTATTATATACTTAATACCTAATGCTTAGTACATAATACACTACCTCTGGTTTTCCTGTTTTACTTTTGTCTTAATAAAATTTATCATGTATATCAGTAACGTATTAAAGAAGTATTTCGGCCTGTATATCCTGCTTTTTGCCTGTAGTGTACAGCTTAAGGCACAGGATTCTACCGCCCTGCGTGGGCATATCAATATGCTTTGTTCCAAGAGTTTTGCCGGCAGGGGATATGTGGGGAAAGGTATGCAGAAGGCTGCCCGGTATATTGAGCAGCAGTTTAAGGAGGGTGGATTGCTTGCTTTCCCCAAGGGCTATTTGCAGCCTTTTTCTTATGCCGTCAATACCTTCCCCGGCAGCATGAATGTCCGGATAGATGGCAGGCCCCTGGAGGCGGGCAAGGATTACCTGGTTTATCCGGCCAGCAGTGGGGCACAGGCGGAGCAACTGAAATTGCGTATTATAGACGGACAGGAGTTGGTGAACAAAGTGCACAAAAAATCGACAGATCCTTCGCGGGAGTGGGAGAAGCTTAGAAAGAAAATGGGCGGGAAAAAATATGCGTACTACCTGAAAGACGTGGACTCGTTAAAAGCGCTGATGCAGTGGAAAAGCAATAAAGACCTGCTCGCCGAATTACCCCGGGGTGTTTATCTGGTGGCCCGAAAGAATAAACCTATATGGCCGGTGTCGCAACAGGCCTATCCGGCCACACTGCTGGAACTATATGATACCACTTTGGAGTTGCGCCGGCAAAGGGTGGACGTCGCTATAGCCAATCGTTTGGTGCAGAAGTTTGACGCGGAAAACGTTGTCGGATATGTTCCGGGTAGCCAGTATCCAGATAGTTTTATTGTGGTTACAGCGCATTATGATCATCTGGGTAAAATGGGCAGCAGCACTTTGTTTCCCGGGGCAAGCGATAATGCCAGCGGTACCGCTATGATGATGGAACTGGCAAAATATTATGCTGCGCATCCGGGCAAATATACTATGGTCTTTATCGCTTTCTCGGGGGAAGAAGCCGGCTTGCTCGGCTCGGCTTATTTTGTAGAGAACAGCCCTTTTCCTCTACAAAATATCCGTTTCCTGCTCAATATTGATATTTTTGGTGATGCTACCAATGGGCTTGCGGTAGTAAACGGAGAGGCACGCCGGGATGAATTCCAGGTATTTGCGGCATTGAACCAATCCGGTGGAGAAAACGGTTTTGTTTTTCCGGAGATCCGCCGGGGTGGACCCGCATCGAATAGCGATCATTACCATTTTGTGGAAAAAGGAGTGCCGGCATTTTTTATTTTTTCTATGGGCGGAAAAGGATATTACCATGACATATGGGATAAAACCGAAAATGTAACACTCAAAAATATCCCCGAAGCTGGCGAGCTGATCAAACGGTTTATCGCCTCCTTCTAGTGTCTAGTCAAGCGTAGTTTTTCGACTTATTACTCATAGTTAATGGCTCATCATCCTTGACCCTTTTGGGTTTTGCCTTTTAATCTTTGATTTAACACGAGTGCTCGGTTAAAATAAAGCATCCCCGAATCCAGATATGGTGACCAGTCAAAACAAAGCGCGGCTCCCGGAAAGAGCAGCGCTTTGTTTTGACAAAATCGACGATATAGCCGCTTATGATAATTTTACCGGAGGCTCCATAACAGTCCCACATTCGCTGCAGGTCCTTTTGTGCTCATCGGCATAGAACGCGTTCATAACCGGGGGCAGCTGGTTTACAATATCTTTTACCGGCATGAACTCTTCATTCAGCTTGTGGGAACAGTTCTCGCAGTACCAGGCAAAAGAGTCCAACATATTGTCTGCTCTAACCCTTTCAATCACCAGACCTACCGTATTAGGTCCTCTTTGTGGAGAATGCGGGACTTTTGCCGGTAGCAGGAACATGTCGCCGGCTTTAATGTCAATGGGCACAATCTTTCCATCTTCGATAATGCGGACAATGATATCACCCTCCAATTGATAAAATAATTCTTCTGTTTCGTTGTAGTGGAAATCTTTCCGGCTATTGGGGCCTCCCACTACCATGACAATAAAATCCTGAACATCTTTATAGACCTGCTGATTGCCGACCGGCGGCTTAAGTAGGTGGCGATGTTCGTCAATCCATTTCTGAATATTAAAAGGGCGTATTACGGACATTGATCTGATATTTATACCTAAAGGTAGAGAATTTTGAAAAAAAGGATAATCGTACTAACTTTATTTTTATGGAAAAAGAAAATAAACAGAAGATAACGAAGCCGGGAAACATTATAAAATACACCACTCTGGGTACGCAAATGCTGGTACTGTTAGGATTAGGTGTGTGGGGCGGTTTGAAACTCGATGCGAGGCTGCACACGCAGCCCTTGTTCCTTATTCTTTTTCCCATATTGGGATTGGGTATTGCCCTGTACCAGTTATACAAAGAGTTAGTAAAATAGGTCTGCTGAAGCCAATAAGAATATTAGATACCTTGTTGCCGCTACCGGTAAATAAACCATTTCCCATGATATCCCCCAAAAAAAGATTTGATCTTTCCTATAAAGAGCGGACAGGCGCCCTGGTACTGCTGACTATTTTATTTGCGCTCCTGGTAGTATGGCGACTACTGCCTTCTCTTGTGGCGCCGGATATTGACCCGGAAGAGCATCAGCTGCAGGAAGCATGGGCGCAGTTTGAAAAAGCACAAGAGGTAGACACTATGGCGCAGCCTACACGGCGTAATGCAGCGGGAACAAAAACAGCCGGCCGGCTGTTTTTGTTTGACCCGAATACCGTTACGGAAGAAAAGCTGAAAATGCTCGGCTTAGGCCATACCACTATAAAGGCCTGGTTGAAATACCGGGCAAAGGGAGGGCGTTTTTATAAAAAGGAAGATGTCGGGAAATTATATACGCTAAGCCGGGATGATTACCAGCGGATAGCCCCTTACATCGAAATTATCGCACCAGCTGGTTTATCGGTCCGAAAAGAAGAGGGCCTAAGATATCCGATCGAGCTGAATGGGGCAGCAGAAAAAGAGCTGATAGCGTTAAAGGGCATTGGACCGGTATTTGCCCGGCGTATTATTAACTTCCGCGATGCTTTGGGTGGATTTGTAACCGTGACACAGCTAAAGGAGGTTTATGGCTTGCCGGATAGCACTTACCAATATCTTAAAGATAAATTTACTCTGGATGTGCAACTGCAGAAAAAAATACGGTTAAATTCGTGTAATGTTGATGAACTGGCAGGGCATCCCTATATCAGCAGGCAACTGGCAGCTAGAATTATACAATTTAGGAATGATCTGAATGGCTTTGATTCCATAACGCAACTTCGCCAGGTTCCTTTGATAAATGACGAAAAATATCGTAAAATTGCGCCTTATTTGAGTACTCACTAACTGGGGCGGGCATTATATGTGTGCCTGTTTTTGGTAAATTTTTTAATATAAAATGAATTTTCAGCCTACAGAATCACAAACCCAGATCGCCGAAATGGTGCGCGACTTTGCCAACAAGTTTATCCGTCCCAGCTTAATGGACTGGGATGAAAACCAGGTTTTTCCAGTGGAGCTCTTCCGTAAAATGGGAGAACTGGGATTAATGGGCGTTTTGGTGCCGGCAGAATACGGTGGTTCCGGCCTGAGTTATTTTGAATATGTCACTGTAGTTAGCGAGATCGCTAAAGTATGTGGCTCTATAGGTTTGTCTGTTGCGGCGCATAACTCCCTTTGTACCGGGCATATTCTGTACTTTGCCAGCGAAGAACAAAAGAAAAAATACTTGCCCAAACTGGCCTCCGGAGAATGGATCGGCGCCTGGGGACTGACAGAAGCCAACACCGGCAGTGATTCCGGCAATATGCGTTGTACAGCCACCAGAGACGGCAATGATTGGATATTGAATGGGACGAAAAACTGGATTACGCACGGGAAATCGGGTAATGTAGCTGTAGTATTGGCAAGGACCGGAGAACCGCGTACCCGCAACAATATTACCGCGTTTATAGTAGAGCATGGCACTCCCGGCTTTAGCGCTGGAAAGAAAGAGAATAAATTAGGCATGCGGGCTTCTGAAACAACAGAGTTGATATTTGATAATTGCCGGATTTCAGACGCACAAAGGATTGGCGAAATAGGAGATGGATTCAAGCAGGCTATGAAAGTGTTGGACGGTGGCCGGATTTCTATCGCTGCGCTTTCTTTGGGTATTGCTAAAGGAGCTTATGAAGCGTCCTTAAAATATGCTAAAGAGCGTCAGCAATTTGATCAACCTATTGCTAACTTTCAGGCTATTGCTTTTAAACTGGCTGATATGGCCCTGAAAATAGAAGGGGCAGAACTCTTGATTTACCAAGCTTCGGATATGAAGAACCGTGGTCAGAAAATGACGAAGCAATCTGCCATGGCGAAATACTATGCCTCCGAAATAGCAGTGGAGATTGCAACAGATGCCGTCCAGGTATTTGGAGGTTACGGCTATACGAAAGACTTCCCGGTAGAGAAATATTACCGTGATGCTAAGCTTTGTACTATTGGCGAAGGCACTTCTGAAATTCAAAAGTTGGTTATCTCCAGGGATATACTGAGCCAGTAAGAGGGGAAATTAATAGACGGAGCGCGCTCATACAGGGCGCGTTTCGCCGTATATATAGGCTCTGTTCCAAGAATAACAATGGCGATTGTCGTAGTTGGGCAACTTGCACAGTCTGAAATACGAATAGAATCAGTATGTCCAGCCACTGGTGCGGCAGAATAGGAAATCTGCTCCTTAGGGCTTGCTCAAAAACTCAGCTGGAGCAACTGCTTTTTAAAAATGGATACGA
>JBEBWN010000139.1:0-9176 GCA_040392235.1 Taibaiella helva
TAGATGCTAACGGGGCTTCCGCTATTAAAGTCCAGCCCCATGTTTTCACCAAAAGCCCATACACTGTTAGCCTTTAAAAACTCCGGGCGCTGATTGTAATAAGTTTGCGCATCGGAAAAATGGCTATAGGAAACCAATAAAAGCAGGAGGCAGGTAAAATGTGATTTCATATCTGTATGTTTTAAATGTTATCTTAATAGATTTAAAAGAATAATACTAAAGTTTCAACGAGGTAAAGTTGGTATTTGTTCTTCCCCGATAGCCTAGTATAAATACCTGTTTTTTTTCGAGTTCGGGGCATGCACATTTGTGTTATATTTACGGACAACTTGCGTAGTGACAGATTGCCTGTTGCCGGGAAATGTTCCTGGAGGTCAGGCAGTGTAGCATTTTAAGGGCAAGACACCATAAGCTGTATTTAGGGCACGGCACATTATCAAACATTTAATCTATGCGTACGGGTTTCTTTTTTCTTTTCTGGTGCTGGTTTTATTCCCTTTCCGTTAATGCGCAAGAGCGAACCAGCATTGGATTACATGCCTTAGATACCCATTATGTCAAATCCTATATTGTCCAGACCGATATGTTGTCGCCGGAGTTTGCAGATAGTGCGGCCCGCCGCTATGTGCAAGCAATTAAGCTATGTAATGCGATCGGATTTGAGAATGGGGCCGCTTATTGTCATGCAAAGCTTGCCAACTATTATGCTAATGTGCACACTAGAATACCCGACAGTCGCAGGCACCTCCACCTGGCCATGCAACACGCCAAAAATATCAGTCCGTATTATAACTGGCTGTATGTTTACCTCTACAATGTACTGGGAACGGTTTGCTCCCGCGAAGGGAAGCACGATTCTGCAATGTATTATCACAAAAAAGCGTTGGATGTTTATGATAGTTTAGGGCTAAACATGGCAGCTATAAGGGCTACTATATATACCAATATGGCGGCGCAGTTGGCCACAGCCCGGCTATATAAAGAAAGCATAGCATACTTCAATATGTCGCTGTTTACGAATTTGTTCAACAAGCGTCTTGCGGACAGGCAACTTACGGCCGCGCTAAACTATACAAATTTAGGAAGCGTGCTGGGCAATAAAAACTATAACAACAAAGACAGCGCAGACTATTATTGGGATAAAGCCTTGGTACTGTATAAAAACCTGGGCCGGGCAGATGAAGTACAGCGACTATATGCAATGAAGGCCGGTACCGGTGCCACCATATTATATAGAAGCCTGGATAAGGCCAGGCATTATATCGATTCCGCGATTTTAATAAACCCCATGACTGCAGGGGCAGATGTCGATATTTTGTCCAGCCGGGCCAGCTATTATTTTTACAATGGAGATTATGCCTTAGCCGTTAATACGGGAAAAAGAGTGATTGCTATATGTGATGCAAATGGTTGGAGAGAGCGAAAAAATAATATGTACGAAATACTTTCCTATGCCTACGCCTATTTAGGCGATACCCTCCAGGGGCATCATTTTCAGCGCTTGTTTATGCTACTGAACGATAGCCTGATGAATGAAAATATTGCGGGCGCGGTGGCCCAGGTTTCTATGCAACGGCGCATTGCACAGCAGGACAAAGTATTGGCAGAACGCAGCCTCGCCCTGTATAGGCAACGCAACCTGCTAATAACCGGTGGTGTGCTAGGGTTGCTCGGCTTGACCTTCTTCCTTTTTTATTATGGCCACAATCGACAGAAACGCCGGCTTCATCAACAGCAGTTACATAACTTACAACAACAGCAGAAGATTGAGCAATTCCAAATCATTATGGAGGCAGAGGAGCAGGAGAGCAAACGTATTGCGCGGGAACTGCATGATGGGCTGGGGGTGCTGCTGGCTGCTGCGAAAATAAACCATAGCCTAATGGGCAAAATCCTGGAACCTAAACATATTGAGCACGCTACCTATCAAAAGAGCCAGGCCATTCTCGACCAGATGAATCAGGAAATAAGAACTATTGTTAACAAGCTGATGCCGGATTATATTACCCACAAAAGCTTTGACGAGGCGCTGATCACCTTGGCTGAAAAAGTAAACGATCCAGGAAAATGTACCGTAGGGGTCAACGTGTATGGTGCAATCCGGGATTTGCATCCGGAACGTAGTTATGCTTTGTACCGGGTGGTAGAGGAAATACTGCACAATGCGCTTAAACACTCCGGCGCCCGCAACCTGGTTATACAGTTAATGTACCACGAAGAACAATTGCATATCGTTATTGAGGACGACGGTAGGGGATTCGACCACAAAAATGTTTACCTGGGCATGGGCTTAAGTAATATAACTACGAGGATCAACCTGCTGAAAGGGGTAGTGAATCTGAATTCGGATCCTAAAAACGGAACAACTTATACTATGGAAATCCCTTATTAATTCAAATAATTTCGCAACGATGGAAGCACGTGTAGCCCTTATAGACGATCATCCGGTATTAATACATGGATTAAAAGATATTTTGGAATCTTCAGGCCAGGTTCATGTTATGGGTACTTATGGTAGTGCGGCAGAATTTCTGAAGGGTTGCGAGCATCCCGCGCAAAGACCTGATATTGCACTGATCGATATCCTGATGCCGGGTATGGACGGCGAGGAACTTTCCGGCATTATACAAAAGCGCTATCCCGATATGCGCATGATTGCCTTTACGAATGTAGAACAACGTTATTTTCTTCGTTCCATGATGCAAAACGGTGTGTCAGGATACGTATTAAAGAGCAGTAGTGAGCAGGTACTGCTGGAGGCTATCGCTGCCGTAAGTGCCGGGCAGATCTATTTTGATCCTATAATCAGAGAAGCCGGCGTACAGGCTTTGAAGGCCAATACAAAGGTAGTGACACCACCCATTGTACTAACCAACCGGGAACGGGAAATTCTTTTATTAATCATGGAAAATTATAATAGTTACGAAATTGCGGAAAGACTATACATCAGCAAACGGACAGTCGATTTCCACCGGGCTAACCTGCTGTTGAAGCTTAATGTCAAAAGCAGTGCTACCCTCGTCAAAAAAGCAATTGATCTGGGGCTTGTCAAATAGCAATAATTAGGGCCTGCTGTTAAACTCAATTGGGTGTATCCCCAAATGTAGTTAAAGTATCCGCTATACGAGGTTAGATGATCAGAAATGATCTCAATGCTCCTTTAACTAAGCCTGTAAAAAGGCAAAATCCAAAAGTGACAATACAGGGATAGACAGTTCGCCATGGTTTTGTAAACTAACAAATAGGTTTAATCTAACACTAGATTGTTTAGTAACCTGCAAGGAGTATGAATTTTTACCGCTTGTTTGTACAAAAGTTCATAGTCTTCAAATCGGATTCTTGTATTCCTGGCCTGTTTAAGCCTGATTAAGTCAAGTTTAAGATGGATATATTAAAGTACAGATCGGCAGTTAGGCCGCACCGTAACAATGGTATTCGCTTGCTGTTGGATAGGCGCCTGTTCGGACGGATATAAGCCGGTAGTACGAAACAACGAGGAAGACACCAGCTACCTGAGGAAATTACATAAGTTGAAAGCAATGATAAGGTTAAGCCATGACCCCCAACCCTACAAGCCTCGGCTGGTAATGCAGCCTATAGAGGATACCCATTTTTTTCGAGATTGTTGAAGCGGGACGCTGAGTGGTGAAGAGCCCTTTTATGCTAAAAGAAATGGGTATGGGCAACCGGTTGTTCATACCCATTAGGGAAAGGTGTATGCTTAGGGTAATGAATAATGCGCCAGTGGGTGGCCCTGTATACAATGGAGCATGTATAGTATTAATGAGTATTATTGCCTGAGTAGACTTCGTATAGAATACATGGAGCAGGATGTACAGGTGCTCTAAGTCGCTTTATGGCAATAATATGGTAAAATAAGTGAAAATGAATAAGGAAAGAATTTTGTATAGACTTTTGATACTATGTTTAGTTTGCTGTTGCCTTGTTGTAGTGTCTTGTAATCCTGATACCGAGCTTGTAGAATTGGAGGTTTTTCCGGAAATCCGTTCAGATAGCAATTCATTTCCGCTGAAGAAAGAGCAGGGGCCTCCAATTTTTATACCCTCGCCCCGGATGCCGGAACCGGTTATAGATTGCTATTGTGAAATTGAAGATTCTATCAACGTCTCGCAGGCATTATAGTGGCAATAGATTACGACCGGATAGTCGGCTGAATTTTTTGTTTTCAGCTATATAGTGTTCCTGCCCATTGCATAAAAAATGAAATAGTGAGGGACGCGATGGAATTGTGGATTTAGTGCTTCGCGTACTGAACCGGTGCAAGCGGAGGGCGCCATCCTGAACCAAATTTAATAATGACTAAAATGAACAGCAGAAGAGCGTTTAGAGGAACGGCTTTGAAAATGGGATGCAAAAAAATCCTGATAGGAATGTGCAGTCTGGCGGTTTCCTGTATCCGTGCTGATAAACCTACGGAGTATGTGCTGAGAAATGACTCTCTATACCTCGAAGAACATAGCAATATGCCTTTAGAACGTAGCCTGGCAGAAGATCCACAACCTTTTTCTCCAGGCCCCGTGATGATGCATATGGCGGATGCCCATGATCATAAATAATTCAAAAGCCGGCATAATCGCCGTTCACCTTCATAGTGTCAAATGCCAGCTAAGAATACATCACAGTCAAATTCCTGCGTGTTTGATAGTCCTGCGATAAATTACTTTCCTATTGCCGGATTGCTGAAAGGTATTACCGGGTTAAATGTTCTTCGCTATTTCCCGGGCGGGTGCTCGTCATAGGTGGATATAAAACAGCCGCCGATGCCCCATAATGGGCCGGCGGCTGTTTTATGTTTGGGGGCTTATTGCTTTCCTGTTATGATGATTTTCCGGGTTGTTAACAAGCTCCCCTCTGTGGTATATAGACGCAGCAGATAAACGGATCGAGCCAGTTTGCCGGTATGGAGTGTATTGCTTTTTTCCTTTCTGAGCAATATCCTGCCGTCTAAACTTGTTAATTCCAAGGTTAGAGGGGCCGGGGCTATAACCTGTACCTGATCGGTAGCCGGGTTGGGATAGATGCGTATAGTCGTGGCGTCTGTATCACGGCCGCTTATCGCTACATTATTAACCAGGTAAATGTCGGAGGTATCCGTACAGCCATAGCTATTTTCGACGATCAGGGCGTATTCGCCATTTTCGGTAACGGTATATTTTTTTTGTGTGGCACCCGGAATAGGGACCCCATTAAGCAGCCATTGGTATTTTTTGTAATTGTCCAGACTGCTTAATGTATACACATCTACAGTGATAACTGGCTTTTCGGAGGGCAACAGGTAAACCGTTTTGCTGCTTAAAGCACTGGTATCGCCGCAACGCACCAGGCGTACGGTTATTATGCCAGATGAGCTATTAGGGATAACCGTAATGCTATTTTGAGTACTGCTGCCTTCCCAGCCGTCGGGTAGTGTCCAGAGGTAGGCATCAACGTCGGGGTCTTGTGGTAAGGTATAGGTTTCGCTGGCCAGGCCGCAGATGGTGTCTTTACCGTTGATGCTGTTGGCGGCGGGGGCATAACCAAAGCAGAATTTGGCTACGAAAGAAGTGAGCAGCAAGGCGCCGGGATAAGTATCCTGGTGGCTGCCGGTAGTGGCAATGTCACTAAGGCTATTGGTTGCGCCCAGGATATAAATATCTCCTTTGCCGTCGGGAGTTACCTGTATACCCTGGTCTCCCGATGGCCCGCCGAAATAGCTGCCATATATCTTTTCGCCATTGGTATTATACTGGAGCAGGAAGGCATCTCCTATATAGGGCAGGAGCGACCAGGCACCGGCAAATGCAGGTTGTGTAGCTTTGGCTGTCGCGATATTCGAAGTGCTGGTGGTAGTGCCTGTTATGAAAATATTATCGCGAGCGTCGATGCATATAGCCGGACTTTCGAGATTTTCCACACCGGTGTCGCCAAAATAGGTGCCCCATTGCCGTTGACCATCGCTATTGAATTTAACCAGTAAGCCATCCCAGGCACCGGAGTAAACGGTTTGTTGTGCTCCGGGGCTGGCAATATTGGTCGTGCTTTCTGTCCATCCGCAGAGATAAACATTGTTTTTACTGTCGAAAGCAACGGAACTGCTGCCACTATTCAACCCGTTGGATTCTTCTCCTTCACCGCCATAGAAAGTAGACCACTGCAGTCGACCGTCTTTGTTAAATTTGGCCAGGTATAGGTCTAAGGATCCGGCTGCTGTTGTTTGGTGGGCACCAGCTGTGGCTATGCTGTCCTCCGGGTGTATACTACGCGTATGACCGGCTATATAAATATCGCCATTGCCGTCTGTGGCTACCGAAGTGTGGGCACTTTCATCCTCGAAACCACCGAAATAGGTTCCCCATTGCCGTTTGCCCTCCATGTTGAATTTGACCAGGTAGGCGTCATATTCATATATGTTGAAGCCACCGGCTTGCATGGCAGCTGTATCGCCCCTCTTCTTGGGACGGAATGCACCGGAAGTACCTATGGCTGTATCGCTTGCCGTTGCACCGGCCATATACACATAGCCATTGCTATAAGCTACAGCGGGGTAAGCTTCTGTAAGCCTGCCTCCATAATAGGTGCCCCAGAGCCTTTTGCCGGTAGTATCGAATTTTACAAGAAAGGCATCGTGCTCATTGCTGTAGTTGGATTGGTGTGCAGCTGTAGTAGCGATACCAATAGGGCTGCTGGTCATGCCGCACATATATACATTGCCCAGGCTGTCCAGGGTCGATCCGGTACCCTCGTCTGTTTCGTCGCCGCCATAATAAGTAGCCCATAGTCTTTTCCCGTCGGTATTGAACTTGACCAGCATGCCATCCGACCAGAGGCCACCTGCAAGGGTACTCTGGTAACTGCCGGTTGTGGCAATATTATTGGCGCTGGTGGTGGTACCGCTGGCATAAAGGTTGTTGCTGGCGTCGATACAGCCGCCCAGGAACCAATCAATGCCGCCGGTGCCGCCATAGTAAGTAGCCCATTTTACCTTTGGATCAATAGTGAGCCGGCCTTCGTATGATCCGGTTCTGAAAGTCAATATTTCGTCTTGCAGCACAAACGCTGAGGAGACCGGCTTGCCATTTTCCTGGAAGCTTACCGGGGCTGATTCGGATACCCGGCCCATAGGACTGCTGGCGAAAAAGCTGCCGTCTTCGCCAATACCCAATTGTTCAGCCCCCTTGTATTGGATTCGTATATCCGATACTCTTCCGCCGGGATGGATGATGAAATCGTATTCCAGGCCTTGGTCTTTGATATACAATACCCAGTCGATATTGGGGTAAATGTTTTTATAGGTCATTTTTTCGAAGCTGGAAATATGGATGCCCTGTTCGCCGAATTGCGGCAGGTAATAATGTTCATAATAGCTTTGTGGTTCGTTTTTTATTAATTGGGCATCTTTATTGGCCCCAAGGAGCAGCACATCCATACGGTATGTTTCCCATTGCAGTGGCATTGTTTGACCGTAGATCGTATGTGTCCGGGGAAAGCTGTTTTGCGCTACCGGGGTAGCCACCGGTTTGATCCACTGGTAGTGAATAGCCGCCTGCCCTATAAATGCGGAAAGCCCCTGGCCGGAAAGGGAAAAGTCGATATCTGTTCTGGCATTTTTAAACTGATCTATGATTTGTCCCTTATTTTCCCGGAAGAGTAATGGGGCGATTGCATGACTTTCGCCTGCATGTTTGTCGCGGCTCTGTGCCGGCGCGGCCAACAGTAGACACATACCCAGGAGAAAAGAAGAAAAGTAGCGCATTCTCATAAGTTGGAAGTTTTAAATGATTTATTGTTTTTTTTAAACCTGTAGGCGACGGATAGTTGGCTATGGTTAAAAGGTAAATACGTTTTTTTTGCTGTGGATAGGAGAAGGCCTCATCGTATGGTCAGAGGGTAAAACAAATATTTAGACTACAATATCTGGGTACCTTAGGGTGTCTTCTGCTGCTCGTTACAACGAAGTTAATTGGCCATGCCTAAAAGGCCTATAAGCTAACTACTCTATTTTTAAGAGTAGTTTCCGCAATGCCCCAGTAGTAGCAATATTTATTAAGATTGGTGCTATGTGTCCGGTTGCTGTTGTTTGAAAAATCAATACAAATAACATTACCTTTAAATAGTAAACAAATAGAAGAGTCGATGCCCGGAAATTTTCACTTCATTTTCTTTGGCCGATGCAGGCTGGCTGGCAGGTTAATCGCTGTAGCACTTTGCTGCCTGTTATTAGTCAGGGCTAAGGCACAGCCGGTTTCGCTACTACGGGAAGGGCAGGTCAATGGTTCTGCTTCAGCTGATTCTGCGCGAATAGAGAAGCTTATCCAAAAGGGGAATAACTGGGAAGCGGTTTTGCTCGATTCGGCTCTTGTATATTACGGACAAGCCTGGCAGCTTAGCCGTCAGTTGGGTTATTACCGGTTTAACAGCTGGATATTAGGTAAAATAGGGCAGGTATGCCGTCTGAAGGGCGACTATGACAGGGCGGTTCACTATTTTAAAAGAGCAGTAGACACTGCCGAGGCGCGCAAGGCGACTACTTTGTTGCTAGTAATGTATAATAACCTGAGCGGGGTATATTATGAACGCGGATTCCTGTACCAGGCTGTGGTGGTTTATTACAAGGGACTTGACCTGCTGCGCCGGCATCCGGAACTGACTCATACAGAACACGCCGTAACGCTATACTCCGATATGAGCACCATATGGCTGGACCTGGATGAAGACCAGAAGGCGCTGGCTTACCTGGATACTGCCGAACAATTGGCGCTGGCCCGGAAGGATACGGTTGCCCTGGTAAATATAGCAGTGAATCGTGGCCGGGCTTATTCCGGTAAAAACAGGGCGCTTTCGCTGAAGTATTACCAGGATGCCATGCGCTACCGGGCCAGTGGCCTAGGAAAGGAAATGGAATCGTATATCTGGGCCAGTATAGGCCGTTTAATGGTAGATGATAACCAGGTAAAAGAAGGAATGGACTACCTGGACAGGGCATTAAGACAAGCCAGGAGCCTGCCTGGCGGACAACGATACCAGTTATTTGCCGAATCGTTCCTGGCGCATGCCTATTATCATATTGTAGAGGATAAACTGGCCGAAAAGTATCTTAAGTCGGTTATCGTCCGTGCCGAAAAAAGGCAGGATCTGAGCATATTGATTGATGCCTATTGGCTACTGGAGAAGGTTAC
>JBEBWN010000140.1:0-9134 GCA_040392235.1 Taibaiella helva
CCGTTTACGGATTGCCGGGCCCGGAGCTATAAAAGAGATTTTTGCTTCTGTACAGGATGAAGTAAAAGAATTGGAGCGCATGTACCCGGATTTGCGCCAATATCCCGGGCTCATGAAGGGGTATCTGCGGTTTATGGGGGAGGCTATGCTGGGGCATTTGCGTTACGGTACCCAGGGCAAGAACAGTGTTAAGTTTTGCCATCCCTTCGTAAAATCCGATATTAATCCTGCGCGTAATCTAACCATGGCCGGCAACTTTAACCTGGTCAATACCGACGAACTTTTCCACCAGCTGAAAGAAGAGCCCAGCGAAACGATGAAATCCAGTGACCTGGGTGCGATGATCAGCACTTTCCATCATTTCTTATGCGAAGAAGAGGCAAAAAGCCCCGAAAATCCGGACATAGAAACGATGTTACGGAAAGCTGCCGGCCGTTTTGATGGCGGTTATGTTTGTGGCGGATTAATCGGTAATGGCGACAGCTTTGTGTTGCGTGATAAGCATGGCATCCGTCCTGCTTATTATTATATGGACGATGAAATTGTAGTAGTAGCCTCAGAGCGTCCTGCTATCATTACCAGCTTTAATGTTCCGCAGGATGCTGTGCAGGAATTGGCTCCCGGAAGCGCTATTATTGTTAAGGCTAACGGTACTATTTCCATACCCAGCATTCTGGAGCCGGCCGAGAAGCGGGCATGCAGCTTTGAGCGTATCTACTTCAGTCGCGGGAGCGATGCCGATATTTACCGTGAGCGTATCAGCTTAGGCAATATGCTGGCACCCGCTGTACTACAGTCGCTGGATCATGATCTGAAAAATACCATAGTGTCTTTTATTCCCAACACGGCCGAAACAGCTTTTTATGGGTTAATCAAAGGCCTAGAAGATTACCTGAAAGATTTGAAAGTACAGCGCATTGTACGTAACCGGCTCACGATGTCGGATGCGGAAATCAGCGAATTGATACACAGAAGGGTAAGAATTGAGAAGATAGCCATTAAAGACGTAAAACTGCGCACCTTTATTACGGCCGATAGCAGCAGGGACGAAATGGTGCAACACGTTTATGATATTACCTATGGAACCGTTCGCCCGGAGCAGGACACCCTTGTGGTCATTGACGACAGCATTGTAAGAGGAACTACCTTGCGCAAAAGTATCATTAAGATGCTGGACCGTTTACACCCTAAAAAAATTATAGTGGTTTCTTCGGCGCCACAAGTACGTTATCCTGACTGCTATGGTATTGATATGAGCCGGATGGGCGATTTTATTGCGTTTCAGGCTGCCGTAGCTCTTTTGAAAGAAAGAGACCTGGGCCATGTGCTGACGGAAACATATATGAAGTGTAATACGGCTAAGGAGCATGGTAAACTGCATGAAGAAAATTTTGTTCAGGCTATTTATGCGCCCTTCTCCGATGGAGAGATCAGCGAAAAAATTGCCTTATTGCTACGCGATGAAGATGTACATGCCGAACTGGAAATCATTTACCAAACTATTGAAGGACTACACAAAGCTTGCCCGGATAATACAGGCGATTGGTATTTTACCGGAAATTACCCGACACCGGGAGGAAACAAAGTAGCCAACCAGGCTTTTATGAATTATATGGAGAATAAAGGTGAGCGGGGATATTAATTATATAAGTAAAAAGGCAAGCCCAAAGCTACAGCAGGTTGAATCTGATCGTAAAATAGAAAGCAGAACGGTAAAGCCTGAAAGAAATAAAAAAAGCGGCTACATAGATGAGCTGCTTTTTTATTTTGCGGAATCTGCAGTTGTATCAAGAGAGTCTGCAATATGATCTGTGCCAAGGGTAGGGGGCGCTGCAATTTCGGCGTTCACCTGGCGAATGGAGTCGACTTTAGCTTTAATTTCAATAGACAGGCGTTTGTCCAGGTCTTCTTTACCCTGTTGCTGCAGTTTTTTCAATTCTATTTTATAAAGACTGTCTGCTTTTTGTTGTACCTGTTCCGGGCTAAGCTCGGGTTCTTTTTTACCGCAGGAGAGCAGGGCCGAGCAAAACAAGAACAGGGCAATATTTGTTCTCGATAACTTCATAGCTTCTTTAACAGCGCAAAGATAGTCAATCAGGACACTTGTTCCTAACTTTGCAGCCGTTGTGCGGGTATTAGAAGCACTATTTTATTACTACTTTAAATATACATCTTGCGTCAGCTTTTCGTATTAAATAAATATTTTGTAAAATATAAATGGCGGTTTTTGTCCGGCATTCTGTTTGTTACCCTATCCAATGTTTTTGCCATCCTGTCCCCGCAAATTGTACGGGAAACCCTGGATGAGGTGTATCAAAATATTGGCCGGTATCATGGGCTAGATCAGGTGGCGGGAAAACTGCTACGCTCTGAAACGATGCACCTTGTTATGATGGCTGGCATTTGGTTGTTGGTATTTGCCTTACTGCGGGGCATTTTTATGTTCTTTATGCGGCAAACGATTATTGTTATGTCACGGCATATAGAGTACGATCAAAAAAATGAAATTTTTGCACATTACCAGAAGCTGAGCACTTCTTTCTATAAAAGAAATGCCACCGGCGACCTGATGAGCAGGATATCGGAAGATGTGTCGCGGGTACGCATGTACACCGGCCCTTCTTTAATGTATGTAATTAACCTTGTCGTGTTAATAGGTTTGTGCTTATGGAAAATGTTTTCGGTCCAGGCCTCCCTGGCATTATACGTTGTTGCCCCGCTTCCCTTCCTGGCCCTTTCTATATTTTATGTCAACAAAATCGTTAACCGAAAAAGTGAACGAATACAGGCGGAGCTTTCGGGGTTAACGACCCGGGCGCAGGAATCTTATTCCGGTATACGGGTAATTAAATCTTTCGGACAGGAACAACAGGCGGTTAACCAGTTCGCCAGAATGTCCGAACAATATCGTAAAAGCACGATCAACCTTTCGCTTACCGAAGCTATTTATATGCCGGCAATGAACCTGTTTGTCGGGCTAAGCATGATACTGACTGTACTGATTGGAGGATGGCAGGCTATCCAGGGTAACGTTACGCCGGGAAATATTGCAGAGTTTGTGATTTATATCAATATGTTGATGTTCCCCATTTCAGCAATTGGCTGGACCGCTAATATGATCCAGCGTGCGGCAGTATCGCAACGGCGGATCAACGAATTTCTCCTGTCCGAGCCTGAAATAACCAATGCGGTAAATGCGGTGCAACCTGTGATAAAAGGACATATTGCGTTTGAGAACGTGAGCTTTACTTATCCGCATACCGGAATTAAAGCCCTCAAGAACTTCAACCTTCGTATCGAACCAGGAGAAAAGGTAGCCGTTATAGGAAAGACCGGATCGGGCAAATCTACTCTGGTGCATCTCTTGCTACGTATGTACGATATCCAGGAGGGGCGCATCTCCATGGATGACATCAATATAAAGGAAATAGACCTGGAAACACTTAGAAGCCAGGTGAGTTACGTGCCGCAGGAAGTATTCCTCTTTTCCGACACCGTAGCAAACAATATTGCATTGGGCTTGGACGATAAAGATGAGGCAACAATATATGAGGCTGCGGAAATGGCGGCTATCGATCCGGAGATAAGAAGCCTGGCTAACGGCTATGAAACTATTACGGGCGAACGAGGCGTGATGCTTTCTGGTGGGCAGAAGCAGCGGATCTCCCTGGCGCGAGCCCTGGCTAAAAAACCTGCGCTTCTCATACTTGACGAGAGCTTGTCGGCTGTAGATACCCGTACGGAGCAACGAATACAGGAAAACTTGTACACTTACCTGAAAGATAAAACTACTCTTGTTATTACGCACCGGATCTTTAAGGACTGGAATTTCGATAAGATCATTGTGCTGGAAGATGGTCACATCGTGGAGCAGGGCAGCCATGCACAACTGATGGATTTGGACGGGAAATACGCACAATTGTATCGCTATCAGACCCTTTCTAAGGATTAAGTCAATTCTTGCCGCGCAGCTAAACCACTGGGCGACCGCTCTTAAATGCCCACGCTAAATACTGGTGTCGCATTTTGCGCGCCAGGACCAAGAATGGACCATACTGATACTCTCTTTTCAGCAACCGGCTTCCGGTTTTGCAACGTACAACCGGAAGCATTCAGGATTTCGAATTAATAGCGCAATAGCAATTCGGGTTAAACAACCGTATCCGGGCATAAGAATGGTCGAGAATGCGAAAACGTCATTCTAACATCACATTTAATTATATGATTGTTATATAAGATTATATTTATTTATTAATCAGTATCTTAATGCTTTAACTTCCGGCAAATTCTTAAAACTATATCTGCTTGTATATAAATGAATTGTTGGTATCCGGCCTTTTTTTTAGCGCCTGATTTTTTTTATTTTTTAAATATTTTTTGCCCCAATTATCATATCAAAATTCGTTGTTATTCAATTTGTTGTGTTGTGTGAATTGTCACAGGGTTGTCATATAAGATGTGTTTTAAATTAATTTTTATCGAATAAATGCTTTGATTTATCAAAACGCAAGATTAAATTTGAGAAACAAAAACTTTTTTGTATGAAAAAACTACTACTCATGCTTGCTGTGTTCCTATGGTCGGGAATACAGCTTGCTTTGGCACAAAGCCGCCCTGTAAAGGGACAGGTTTTAGACGACCAAGGAGAAGGGATTCCCGGAGCCAGTGTACAGGTTAAGGGATCGACGGCCGGCACTATCACCGACATCGATGGAAATTTTAGTCTAGAAGTCCCGGACGAAAGTAATATATTAGTAATCAATGCTATCGGGTACGGTAGCCAGGAAGTATCTGCCGGCGATGGCGCCGGTGCTTTGAACATAAAGCTGACAACAACCAGCACCGCCTTGTCCGAAACTGTGGTAACGGCATTGGGTATCCGGCGTTCCGAAAAATCTTTGGGTTATTCGGCCCAGAAGATAAACGCCGATCAACTGGAGAATGCAAGGGCTAATAATGTTATTGATGCGCTTGCAGGCAAAGTAGCCGGTGTGCGTATCAATAGCCAGTCCGGCGGCGTAGGCGGTTCTTCCAAAATTGTGATCAGGGGTTCTTCCTCTTTATCCGGTAGCAGCCAGCCGCTATTCGTCATTGATGGGGTGCCCATTTCCAATGAATCGCAGGATGCCGCTTCGACCGGTATTACCGTCGACTATGGTAATCGTGGCGGCGATATTAATCCCGACGACATAGAGTCGATGACCGTATTAAAAGGGCCGGCTGCCACTGCACAATACGGGTCGCTGGCTAAAGACGGCGCTATTATCATTACCACCAAGCGTGGCGCAAAAAATGCACCGCTTTCCGTGTCGGTCAATTCCTCGTTCCGGGTAGATAACATATTGGTTGCTCCTAAATTGCAATCTGAATATGCCCAGGGTATATATGGCGTGTACAATTTGCGCTATGCCAATGGCTGGGGGCCGAAAATATCGGATATGCAAGGCACGACGGTAAAAGATTACCTGGGCCGCGATGTGCAGTTGCAGGCTTACCCGGATAATGTGAAAAATTTTTACCAGACCGGTAACACCTGGATGAACGATGTGTCCGTATCGGGTGGTGATGCAAAGAATGACTATCGTGTCAGTTTCGGCGCCCTGAATACAAAAGGAATCGTTTTAAACCAAACCATGCAGCGCTACAACCTGGGAGCCAACGTCGGACATACCTTCTCCGATAAAGTGTCTTCGAGGGTTACTTTTAACTATACCAGCTCGGCCGGCAATGGTCGCCCGGTACAAAGCTCTAATAACCCCAGTGTATTAACCTCGTCTGTCTACTCCATACCGGTAACGGTAGATGTGGAAGACCTGAAGCGTAACTATCAGGACGAACTGGGGGTGCAAAATAACCTTACAACCGACAAGGCAGGAAACAACCCGTTCTGGATATTGAATAAAAATCTGAACGGTAATAAACTGAACCGCTTTTTTGGAAGTGCTTATATAGATTACAAACCCGTTTCCTGGTTGACGATCTCGAATAACTTTGGTTATGATATCTACAACGAAGATCGCCTGGCCATTGTAAGACAAGGAACTGCTGGAGATTTGAAAGGAAGCTATTCTACAAACAATATCTTCTCTAAAAGATTCAACAATGACCTGATGATTACGGCCCAGAAGGACCTGAACGAGGACTGGAACCTGAAAGTAATGGTCGGTAACAATATCCTGGACCGCTCCTTCTCTTCTAACAGGGTATTGGCTAGCAATTTATACCAGGATAGCCTTTTCCGCCCTTCCAATGCCGAAGTAGCACAGGCATTGCAAACATTCCGCAATTCCCGCCTGATTAGTTTATATGGGGAAATTTCGGCTTCTTATCGCGACATGTTATACCTGACGGTTACCGGTAGAAACGACTGGTCCTCCGCTTTGGTGTACACCGGCAACTACTCTTATTTTTACCCCTCTGTAACCGGTTCGTTCGTGTTTACCGAACTCATAGAACCTAATAAAGCATTATCATTTGGCAAGGTGCGGGCCAGCTATGCCAGGGTGGGGTCTGATACCGATCCTTACTCCACATTAATAGCCTATACGCCGTTGTCGTCCTATTTTGTTCAATATAATCTTCCCGGTCAATTCCCCTACCTGGGGCAAGGTGCTTTTACTGTACCCCGGGTATTGCCGGAAGCTAACTTAAAGCCTCAGCTTGCAGCATCTTTCGAAGTGGGTGCAGACTTACGCTTCTTTGAAGACCGTATTGGTTTGGATGTAACCTATTATAATACCAAAACGAAAAACCAGATCATTGATTTAGATGTACCGCTTTCTACCGGTTATTTTGCCAAGCAAATCAATGCCGGTCAGATAACCAATAAAGGTATTGAAGCCATTCTACGCCTCTCTCCGGTACGGTCCCGGTCCCGTAGAGGCTTTAATTGGGATCTGATAGCGAATATCTCTCATAATCGCCAAACTGTCGATGAGTTAGACGGAAGCCTGGAGTTCTATGCTATACAATCGGGTTGGAGTGGCTTGCAAATTAAAGCGCCGGTTGGCGGAAGCTTTGCCCTGTACGGTACCAAGTGGCGCCGTTCACCCGATGGCCAATTTGTAATTAACCCCAATACCGGTTTAAGAGAGTTGGATAACGACCAGTATCTGGGCGATATCAACCCTACTTTTCTGTTAGGTATCAGTAACAGGTTCTCGTATAGGGGCTTCTCTTTAGGCTTCCTGATCGATATCCGCCAGGGGGGCGTGTTCTATTCTGGAACAGTGGCCGATCTTCGTGTGAGTGGCATGGCAGAAGAGACTGTTGAGAACAGGGGACAGTCCTTTATAGATCAGGGAGTTAACCTGATGCCAGACGGGTCCTATCAGCCGAATACCACACCGGTACAAAGTATGCAGGATTTCTGGTCCCGCTATTCTACTGCCGGTAGTACGGAAGGCAGTGTGTTCGACGCATCATTTGTAAAACTACGTGAGGTAACGTTGTCCTATGCATTCCCTGCCCATTTTACACCTTTCAAAAATGTAATTAAAGGATTGGAACTTGGTTTTGAAGCGCGCAATTTATGGCTGATCAAATCATTTGTACCGCATGTGGATCCGGAGTTAAGTTATTTCGGTTCAAACAGTGCCGGCGACGGTGTTGAATTCAACAGCTTCCCCACTACACGGTCTTTTGGTGTTAACTTAAAAGTAAAACTATAGTCTATGAAAAAGATATTTGTTATAGCATTAGCGTCCCTGTCGCTGGGATCCTGCAAGAAAACGCTCGAAAAAATAAATACCAATCCTAATGCTTCGGAAAATGCTTCACCCGGCCTGTTGTTTACCACTGCTGCTGTAAGCGCAGGGGCCCTGCGGTCTAGTGGCGACTTTTATATACCTTTTGGCCTGGCTGCCCAAACTATAGCTTCCGGCGGCGACGCAGGGTGGGGGAAAACAAATGTTTATGATATTGACATTTATCCCTTGGGTAACTCCTGGAAATCGTTCTATTCTACCGCCGGTCTGAACCTGAAAGAAGCGATACGTATAGCAGAAAGCAATGTGCCGGCAGAAGACGGCGCTGCTGCACAATGTAAAGTGTTGCTGGCGCAATCTATGTACGATGCAACAATGATCTGGGGCGATATCCCTTATTCAGAAGCCTGGCAGGCATCAACCATACCTTATCCGAAGTTCGACCGCCAGGAAGATTTGTTGAATAGCCTATTGGCATTGTTGGATGAAGCCATTGCTCAGATGGATAGTGAGAACGCCGCGTCTACGGCTATTACCGGCCAGGATTTCTTTTATAACGGCGACCTCTCGAAATGGAAGGCGCTGGCGCATTCTATGAAATTCCGTATACTTATGGTGATGGTAGATCGTGATCCGTCCAAAGCTACGGCTATACAGGAGCTGATCAGTGGCGGCAACATGATATCCGATGCCGGAGCCAACTTCATGCTGCCTTTCGGAACAACGGCATCCAACTGGAATCCGAAGTATTCCATTCTGTATCAGTATGCCGGCGGAACTAACCTGTTCTTCTTCGCCAACACTACCGTTTTGAATCCAATGAAGGCGCAGAACGATCCCCGTATCCCGGTTTATTTTGATAAACCGGCAGATGCGGAAGACTATGAGGGTGTGTTGACAGAACTTACCGCTGACCCCGATGTTACCGCTACCATCAGTATGTACCTGTACCGCCAGGATGCGCCCGAGCTGATGTTCTCCTATCAGGAGCAATTGTTCTTGGAGGCAGAAGCTTATGCAAGGGGTTTTGCTTCGGGGGGACTGGCTGTAGCCGAAGAAAAGTATAAAGCTGCCCTGGCCGCAGCCTGTAGCTATTATGGTGTAGACGCTGCATCTACCGGTACTTTCGTAGATTCGAAATCTATAGCCAGTATGTCTACAGCTGCTGCCATTGATGAAATTCATCTGCAACAGTGGATTGACCTGATGGACCGGCCTTTGGATGCCTTTACCAATTGGCGCAGATCGGGCCCTGCAGGAGATGAAGTGCCCCGGTTGACTCTGCCCCTGGGCGCTCCCGCCGGCGGATTGATGAGAAGATGGTTGTATCCTCTTGCTGAAGAGGTTTCGCCTAACGTGAATGCGCCAAAAGAAGCGGCTTTGATGACTGATAAATTATGGTTTGACCTTTAAAAAAATGAGACATGT
>JBEBWN010000141.1:0-9125 GCA_040392235.1 Taibaiella helva
GGTATCTCCTTCAGCTATAAAAGCGCCGGCCTCATAGATGCCGACTTTTATACTATCTGAAAAAGAACAGCCCTTTTCATCAATACTTACACTATACACCCCCGCATTGTGTACTACGTACACAGAATCTGCGGTGCCATCCTGCCATTGAAAACCATCCCCGCTTACCTGTAGGACAAGACTGTCTCCGGCACAAATGGTGGTATCCGGGCCCAGAGCAATATGCCCTTTTACAAACGTTACATGAAAAGTATCCATACGCATGGCACACTCCTTTGTAGAAAGGCAATAGTACGTTCCATCTTCATATACATAACGTGAAGGCCCGCTGGTGCCGTCACTCCAGGTATAACCCAGTAAATCATGCTCGACTTGCAGCAAAACGGAATCTGACAGACACACTACCGTATCCACATATTTCCCTGGAATAGTGTCTTTGTATTTAAGGACCGCGGTAGGATTGCCAAAATTTTCGCCATATAAACCCGGTCTGAAGAAGGCAATGGGCGGCATTAAAATACTCTGTGTATCAAGTTGACAATTTAAACCCAGATTGTTAGGCTCTTTAATACAGAATATATAATTTGTCGTTGTATTAACAATATATATTTTGCCGTCCGGGGCCAAGCGCATTCCCACCACAAACCCGTAAATATCTTTCCCTCCTGCAATCAGATCAGCATAGCTATTTACTGTTGCATACAACCTATTGTTATCTGGAGAAAAGGAAAGACCATAGCCCTCTATGCCATTTGTTGTACTATCTAACAAAAGAGTACTACTTACTACTCCCGTAGTGTTATTAAAGTCACTAATTTCTATCGTAGTATTATACCGGAACATCAATGCTACTCTACGACAATCAGGAGATATTTTCAGTTCACCGATATCGCCCATTCTAGGATTACGTTGTATCAGCCCGGCAGAGTATAACGGAGGCATTACACCTGCCGGTGTAAGTTTAAAACTTACATATTGATTGCTATTCCTTTTATGTCCCACAATCCAATAGCCACAATCATTACTTGGAGCAGCAAACATACGCTCCTCCATTTCATCGTCCAGTAGTATATCTTTTGCATCCGGACGGACATCTCCAAGCCCTTTATTTAAAGCCATGTTCACTATGGAGTATCTCAATTTTGTATTAATCCCATTTGCTGTGGCGTCCAATGTAAAAACATAAAATTCATGGGGATCAGAGGGCGATTTGAGCACCAAAGCGCCTTGTGTAGCAGAGCCGGTTCCTGCATTACCCAGAATATTTCCACGAGGCATACGATCACCATTTTTATCCCAGATCATATTGCCGCTGGTATAGAAAAGAAGATTACCAAATGCATCACTTATAGCTGCACATCCTTCCCTCGAATACATACTACTCTTAAAAAATAAAGGGCTTCCCGTATTAAAGCTCAGCCCGCCGCCACTTCCAAAAGCCCAGTTATTATTTTCGCCCTGGGCATACAGTAAGCTGGCATCCGAGCTTTGCAAAAGCCCGGCAGAGGCCATATAAAAACCAAAACATATTATTAATTGCCTTATCATTTTCCCGTACGTTTATCCAAGCAGTGCCCCCTCTTCTGAACAAAACAATAAAACAAAAGATTAAAAGGACTTCAAATCAGTACTACCAATATATTCCATACTATAGCGTCAAACGAGAAAGACCCAAACAGGCCACTCTTTTTAGTGCAAAAAGTGACCTATTTGTTCTTACAGAATGAAGTTATCTGATTTTTTGCGGCACATGAATACATATCAATGTCAAAAATCAAGTGAAAAAGGGGTATTTTGTCTTTTTAGTACTATACTCCTTTTTTAGGGAAATTTAATCCATTTTTCCGCAAAATCATAGCCAATATGGGCTATGACGATTCTGTGATAGCGGCTTCCCTTTTAATAAAATTTATCTTTTCACTAATTTATATACCCGGCGATCCTCACCCTCGCGGAGCTCGAGAAAATAAGTACCTGCGGACAAGGCACGTAAATCAAACTGGAAATTTTGCCCATAGAGCGCTGTTTTTTGAAATACGCCCCTTCCCACTATATTGGTAATGGTGATGGCAGCGTTATTTAAAATGCGGCTGGATTCTACATCTAACAAACCCGAAGTCGGATTCGGGTATACCTTCATATTGATCGCTAACAATGAATTGTTGATCGAACTGGAGGTATCCGTGCCATTGCCATTATCAGTAGTATCAACTTCTGTTAATTGCAGCTTCAGAACAAAGGCACTGCTGGCATCGGTTGCGGACGTTAAAATAAAACTTCCGGGACCGGGATCACAATCCGTTGTCCCCCCTGCCCAACATCCGCTGAGATAAAGTATGCCTCCCTCGTCCGATTTCAGGCCTGTAATATGACTATAAGAGGTGGCCGAAGTACCTTCCGGAATCTGCCCTCCCCATATAAACTTACCGGAAGTATCATACTGTGCGACATAACTATTGCCGCTTCCGTTGAAAAAACGGCCGCTTCCTGTCAATCGAAAACTATCGGGTCCCGGGTCTAAATCGATGGAACTATTAAAGTTGCCCGCCAGGTATACTTTGCCGTCATCGGCAACAGACAGCCTCGAATAGGTAGACATGCTAACAGTATCGCCGCCGCCAATTTGCTTTACCCATTCAAAATCGCCATTATTATTATACCGAACAAGGGCTGTGGCAGCTGTAGTACCCGCAATGGAATACCACGAGGCATTAATTAACGTTGCAGGCCCGCCCCAGGGCAGCATCTTATTAAAATTAATAGGTCCGTTAAAGTCTACACTTAAGTAAACATTCCCTTTTACATCCAAGCCCATTTTATTGCCCCCCCAAGCAGTTCCTATCCGCGAAAATATCTCAACCCCACCCGACACTATGGATCCTACCTCCGACTGCCGGGCCCATTCTAAGTCTCCGTTAAGCTTGTACTTCAATAAAAATAAATCATAATTACCCGTCATATTATACACTGCCGGTGCCGGATTTACATCCGCAGTGCCGGAGAACATGCCGGATACAAAAATGCCACTCTCGTCAACCGCCAAATTTTCTGTAAAGAAATTTATCAGGTCATTGCCTTCTGCTATCTTTCTAACCCATACGAATTCGCCCCTGTCGTTCAGACATAGAATATAACCTATTGTACCACCGTAAAAGCTGGGCACCCGGATATGTGCCGTATCCGGCCCCGGATCAAAGTCGTAAGGAATATACTCATTAAGATCGTAGTCCATAAAAGGATTAGCATAGCCGGAAAAATAAATCAACTTATTCTCGCCACCAATCTGTTTTGATATGGCACTGGCACGGATACCACCATCATTATACACATCCAGCTGCTTTACCCATTGAAAATCGCCCAATACATTCAGCTTTAATATAAACAAGGAAGGCCAATACATTCCAAACGAAGTATTGCCCGGAACCAACTTATTTACACCGGGCCCGGGATCGAAATCAATTGTTGTGTCACCGAATATGCCACTTAAATAGATATCCCCGTTATCCTGATCAACTGTTACAGCCGTTATCTGAAACTGCGGGAAGCCGACGGGCGACATCTCTTCATAATTTATAGTCTTAACCCAGAGTACCCTACCATCCTTGTCCCCTTTCCAGATATAAAGACCGAGCAAAGTTGTGGACGAATCCATATTACCCGCCCCCGGATCGAAATCAATGGTTCCGCCATAAGTACCCACATGGACGACATTATCCATTTCCGCCTTTTCAACAAAAATACTACTACTGGCATCATCAATAGATCCATCTCCCGTAAGACCATTAGCCCATTGCAACTCCGGTTTTACCACGCCTTGCGCATAGCCCGCGTAACTTCCAGCCAGGAAGCAGATCATCATCAATAATTGAATTGTACATTTCCGTTTATTCATAATATTCTATTTGTTTGTAAAGATTACTATTGTGCTGTTTGTTTTTAGTTCTTGTATATTTACTTTGTTAAATACTGCGGACCGGCTTTGTTTTAAAATGTTTTCAGATCAAAGATAATTGTCCTGTTTTTCAGAAACTACAGGGCTTTCATCCCATTTTTATTTTAATACTATTTAAACCAGTAACTTTAAGATGTTAAGATGAGAAGTAAATTATCTAAATTGTTACATACAATGAGCATAGCACTGCTATGGCAGCTTTTGCTATGCCCATTGCTTACCGCCCAAGAGCATTTTGCCATTCATAATATCCCCTTACCAGGCAACAGCGATACGAATGCCGTGTTAAGCCAAATACGTTATGGCAGGCAACTGACAGATATGAAGAAAGAGGACAGCGCAGAGCTGGTACTTTATATTGCGCTCGAAAAAAGCAAAAGTCAATCTTTTGCCACCGGTGTGCGGAGGGCCTTGACAACCTTAGCGAATGTGTATATAAACAGGGAAAAGTATGATGCGGCTATACGGTTATACCGGCAAACCATCGCCTACTGTTACAGTTCTCCTGCCCTGCTGACAGCGCTACCTGCCCTGCACAACAACCTGGCCAATGTATATCTTAAGAAAGGCAATTTCGAACTGGCGCTTCATTATTACCAACAGGCCGTAGCGCTGTATGATACGGTTTCACAAGAGCATTACGGCGAAATTTTCAATAACCTGGGCGGTTTACTGATACAATTGAACCGTTACGACCAGGTACGATATTATTTACAGAAAGCAGAACAAATCGCCCTGGTACATAAAGAATTTACCCTGTTACCCAATATATACGGGAATATGGGCAGCTATTATTATGAAAAGGGGCAACCGGACAGCAGTTTATTTTTCTCATACAAGGCCTTAGGATTGGCTCGGCAACATCGCCTGTTACAAGCACAATACAACATACTAATTAACATCGGTGAAATATACCGCAGATCGGGCCAATATGAGAAGGCCATACAACATGTAAAGGAAGCACTTGCCCTGGAAGGAAATTTATTGCCCTATTACCGGGTGCACGCCTTCTCGGTATTAGGAGAAAGCTACCTGGAAACGGGCAACTTTCAACAAAGCCTGGCTTACCTGGAAAAGGCATTGGGAACAGCCCAAAAATCGGGACTTAGCCAGAGGCTGGTTAAGCTCTACCTGCAGCGCTCACGGGCTTATGAGGGCTTAGGCCAATATGCAAAAAGCCTGGAACTTTATAAACTGGCCCGCACTACGGAGGACAGCGTGTCGAAAGAGAGCATAAAAAAGAATGTATTGGAATGGGATCTGAAATACCGGACAGCCGAAAAGGACAAAAGCATATTACAAAAGCAACTGGAAATAAATAAACAAAAAGAGGAGTTGAAAAGCCGGAATATGTGGATCGCTATAATATCCGCAAGTTTGCTGCTGCTCATTTCCTTGTTCGTTATCCTTTATGCCGTTTATAAGATCAACCGGCATAAATTAAAGCGACAGGAGGAACAGTTACATTTCTTACAACAGCAACAGGAAATGGAACAACTGAAAGCTATCATGACAGGGGAAGAAAAAGAACGCAAACGCCTGTCACATGAATTGCATGACGGCATTGGTGGTATGCTCGCAGCGGTGCACATGAATCTTTCAGGCTTAGAAGAAAAAATGATAGACGGCAAGGAAAAGAACCAGGTGCATAAGGTGCTCGATATGCTACAGGAAACCAGCAACGAAGTACGCAAAACAGCGCACAATCTTATGCCGGATTCCCTGGTCCGGCATAGCCTGGAAGAAGCCCTGCTGATCTACTGCGAACAGATTAACCTGGGTAACCGGCTCTATGTGCAGTTTCAATACCATGCACAGATATTGCTGCCGAAATCTATCGAGCTGCTATTATACCGTATTTCACAGGAGTTGCTACAAAATATCCAGAAGCATGCACAGGCCGGTGTGGCATGGCTAATGATCAAGGAACTGAAGCAGAAATTAAGTATCATTGTGGAGGATAACGGCAGCGGCTTTGAACCGGAGCATACCGCTATGGGTTTCGGCTTGCAGAACCTGGAGTACCGGGTCAAGTCCCTACAGGGAAACTTAAATATTCAATCTGCCCCGGGACGGGGCACGACCATTCATATAGAGTTCGACATAGATACATTAAACGCCAAATCCGCTTTATAATGATACGCATAGCCATTGCAGACGACCACCCGATGATCATCAGCGGCATTAAGAATATATTGTCCGATTGTGATTACATTAGCTTCTCCGGAGCTTATGCAGACGGGCGACAGCTGCTATTAGGGCTCAGTGAATCCCTTCCGGATATCCTGCTGTTGGATATCCAGCTGCCCGACAAAACAGGTGACAAACTGATCCTGGAAATACTAAAAAAATATCCCGCTTTAAAGGTCATTGTACTCACCAACTTTGACAGCACGCTTTACGTAAGCAATATGATGCGCAACGGCGCTAAAGGTTACCTGCTCAAAACAGCAGACAAGAAAACCTTACTGGAAGCCCTGGAAATGGTGCAAGCCGGGGGCGAATATATCGAGCCCTCTCTAAAACAAAAAGTAGAGCTGATAGAGACGGGCATTAACCGGACGATTGCTGCTAAATTTATTCTAACAGCAAGGGAAAAAGAAGTATTACAGCTTATTGTAAACGGTATGACCAATGCCGAGATAGCACAGGCCCTCTTTCTCAGCGTCCATACCGTCGAGAACTACCGGGACAATATCCTGATGAAAATGGAGGTAAAAAATACCGCATCCCTGGTAAAGAAGGCCTTGACATTAGGTCTGGCAGAGTAACGATTTGTATTTCCGGCAGGCACGCTATTGGAGCTTAACAGGTCAGGCATGACGACAGAGACATTTTACTAACTTTGCTCAACAAATGCCTCATAAAAGGTATAACAAAAATGAAACTAAAAATTCTGTCGGCCTGTACTATTTTATATCTGCTCTCCTGTAAAACATACACCGTTACACCGGAAAGTTTCAAAAAGCAGCTGGCCGCCACAGGCGTAGATCAGGCCAAAGAAGTCGTTGTAAGTACTCCCTTTTCCTTGGGTCCCATCAGATACAGGGCCAATCAAATAAAAGCGATCGAAGTGACCGATAAGCAAGGGCATTCTTTGACCATTCCGAATGCTCCTTCTTTAGAGATGAGGGTGACCCATAAAAACGGCAAAAAATACCATTTTTATTTTGATACGGTAATTTTGGAGAACGATACGCTGAAGGGCGGCCGTTCCCGTTTTATACCCGACTTAAGCCGTAGTATACCAATAGATAGTATCGTATATATAGAACTACAGGAAGGAGGAAAAAAATTTAGCTACCAGAATTCGTAATGTATCAATTAATGAAAAAGGAATGCCAGCAAGCCGGGTCCGTATCTTTCCCAATCCCACTGACAATATGATTTATGTGGCATCACCCTATACGCTTTCCTTAAGCCTGTATAACGTTGCCGGAAAATGCCTGGGACATTATCCTGCAACTAAACATATAAACCTGGCCTCCTTCGCTTCGGGCCTGTACTTGTTACATATCTGCGACGCTGCCGGCCAGCTGTTAAAGGTAGAAAAGATAATCCGGGCAGGAAATTAACAGACAGTACTCCGCGATGCCTTATGTACACAACGAGCGTAGCAATTCGTAAGAAAGGCTACGCTCGTTGTGTACCTGTATCTAAAGCCGCTATACAAGGGGGTAAAATAGTAGTCCTATCCCGGCAATATCTGTTTACGCTTCCGTATATCCTTCCGGCAGCATACCTGTGCGAAAACGGTTTACCGCTTCGTGAGCCCACCTTGTCGGCTCCGGTATGCGATACTTCCCCGTGCACCGCTTCATCAGTTCCAGGCAGTTCTGCATACTCATATGATGCCCCGGCGATATAAAGACAGGAGCTGTTCTGGCCTTGCTCCGGAAAGCAAATCCCAACTGTTCCCCGCCGGCAATAATAGGACTGTAGCTATGCAGTGTTGGTTCCGGCTCCGCATAGCTACCATACAGCATTTTCTTAGCACATCCTATCGTGGGCTGATTTAATAATACGCCCAGGTGTGTCGCAATGCCCATTCTTCGGGGATGGGCAATACCGTGTCCGTCTACGATAAGCACATCGGCCTTCTGCTCAAGGGGAATGGCATTCCATGCCTCCACTAAAGGCGGCACTTCGCGAAAGGCCAGGAAGCCGGGTACATAAGGGAAATGAATCTCTGCCTTTACTAAAGAATAAGCAAATGGCTGCAAGGCAGGGAAAGAAAGTAATACGATGCCGGCGTACACGGTGGTGCTGTACAGGTTGAGGGAAATATCAGCAGCAGCGATAGTGCGGATATCCGGCATAGGCCGCTCCGCAATATCGACCTGGGTTCTTAACCGCTCCTGTATATCGCGGGCTTCGGGTATGGTTATCTTTTCGTATAACATAGTTGTCTTCTGGCAAGTTGGAATATCCATATAAAGATAACCATTTCCGGCCAGCCGGGAAGTTAATATACAACCGCTCTGCACAAATTACCGTTTCTCGGCGCCGGCAAAGCCGTATGCGTATAGGCTTCAAACGGGACAGATTCTTTTGAGGTTTGGATGACGTCCTTTACTATGTATGTATGTGCTGGCGCGAGTCCTGTCAAGTGTCCGCTCCTTTTCCGCTCCCGCATTCGCGTCCATTGCGCTGTACGAAGCAATCTCTTCAGATTTTTTCCAGGGGAGCCCGTCCTTAGGCCTCGGAGCATCGGGTCCAATAAACGCGTCATGTGACCGGTGTGGTGTCCTCTCCCTAAGCATAAGCAGGGATGTATATATTTTCATTAAGGACTAAGACAAACGGTCCACCAGCGAGATGCTTCGACTACGTTTTGCCTTCGTTGCTCTTCAGCAAAACTACGCTCAACATGACAGGAAAAGAAAAATGATAGCCCATTGGCGTATTATGAGTACGCCCTTATTTTTTGCAAAAAACGATAGTGCAATGACAGATAGCAAGCGTTCTTAAAAATACCGTCATGGGTATTCCCAAGCATATGTAGGGTTTGCTGATTAACTTATATCAAATTGAACTTCAAAATAATAACTGTATAAATTCTCCAATTTAATGCAAGGCAACAACATCGCAAAGCCAGTAAAATGGTTTGTAAAGCTTGCAGCAACATAAAATAATATAAGCCCTTCCTTTTCCTGAAAGGGAAATGAATCTC
>JBEBWN010000142.1:0-9037 GCA_040392235.1 Taibaiella helva
CTATCAGCAGAGAGTACATTTCAGAATGTATGTTTTCGATCATAATCTGAAAGCCGTAAAAGCACCTGGCCTCGGGATATTGAACCTCTTGAAGGAAATTGATAGCCAGGTTTTCATTAACGATGCCATCGCTGGCAGCAAAAAAGGCCAGGATATGGGAAATAAAATAACGCTCATCTGCGTTCATTTTATGATTCCAGTCGGCCATGTCGGGAGACAAATCCACTTCTTCGGCAGTCCAGAAACTGGCTTCGGCTTTCTTGTAAAATTGCCATATATCATCGTGCTTTATGGGGAAGATGACAAAGCGGTCTTTATTGTCTTGTAAAATAGGTTCGATGTTCATAACGATCCAAATATTATGATTAAATTATTGGGAGGAACAAATTTTAAAGACACTAAAGGGTTCTGTATTCTTGTACACAGAACCAAGGTCTTTTAACGCTTTTCCTCCGAAAGCCGGTTAAAAATATAAAATACATTTGGCAGGTCTTCTGGCTTGTAGCATAACTATTTACGTCTTCCCGTTCCAGTAAAGTAACAGTGACATATGTAAAAAGGTCCCAATAAGGGGCTACTTACAGCTGCGGGGACAGCGCCGGATTTTCACCGAACTTCCCTATCTGACAGAATTCAATTCAGTCGCAAATGAATGACCAAATGCATCACAAAGATGGTATTGAAAATGATAAAAAGGAAGGGAAGATATGCACAGCATGTGCATAAAGTCGGGGTATTATTTTTGGTCTGATTGAGGAGCCCTCCTGGCGCGCCATTGGTCCAATGTAGTACGGTCGCCGTGGTCCAGGTCTTCTATGAAAATGACTTCATTGCGGAGATCAACAAAAAAGTAAAAATGCGGATTAAACCGGGTACCGCCTTCATATCCTGCTTGAACCTGGTAAAAAGGCACAGCTGTGTCGGGAGGTATGATCTTAATGACAATATGCTGCATTCTGTTGGTTAAAGAATCATATATATTATCTTTTTCCCTTACTTCGGGAAGGGCCTCGATCATAGTGCGTACCGAGTCTTCAGAGCTAAGGGTAACGCGCAGGTTTTGTTGTGCGGCGGCATAGACAGAAATGGTCAGAAAGGATAGGAGAAGAAACGTTATCCGGTTCATATTATTCTATATACAAAATCCGTTCTGTTTTTGTTGTATTATTAAATCAATTCCTTCCCCTTGTAGTGCTCCTGTTTATTATGAGCGATTCCTGGTATGATTATCAGAGGTTTTTAAGTTCGACGATGAGTTCCTGTAGCACCTTTTTGGCATCACCAAAGAGCATCGATGTTTTTGGACGGAAGAAAAGTTCGTTTTCAATACCAGCGTAGCCCGGCTTCATGCTTCTTTTGTTGACAATAATATGTTCTGCCAGTTCTGCTTCGAGTATAGGCATTCCGTATATAGGGCTTGCGGGGTCCTCTTTTGCGGCAGGATTTACCACATCGTTGGCTCCCAATATAAGCACCACATTGGTCGTTCCTAGTTCCTGGTTGGCTTCTTCCATTTCTACCAGGTGCTCATAGGCTACATCGGCTTCTGCCAGCAAAACGTTCATATGACCAGGCATTCTGCCCGCTACAGGGTGAATGCCGTATTTCACTTCGACACCTTTTTCTTCCAGTATCTTTTCCAGTTCATGGCAGGCATGTTGCGCCTGGGCCACAGCAAGGCCATAACCGGGAATGATATATACCTTGCGGGCATAGGCCAATAGTACGGCGGTGTCGGATAATGAAATTTCCTTATAGGCGCCTTGCTCTTTTTGTTGTGCCTGTCCCGCTACGTTGCCTATGGCGCCGATCAATACGTTTTTAAGCGAACGGTTCATCGCTTTACACATTAAGATGGTTAGTATGGTTCCTGCCGAGCCTACCAGGATACCGCCGGTAAGCATTACCGGATTGTTGTATAGAAATCCGCCAAAAGCAGCTGCTACCCCGGTAAAGGAGTTGAGCAGGGATATAACAACGGGCATATCGGCGCCGCCTATAGGCATAACGAATAATACACCATACAAGAGGGCAAGCGCCAATAAAATATAGAAATAGATAAATGTATACAGGGGGGCAGCTATTAAAAGCAATACAACTACAACAAGCAGGGCGGTAAGCAAGGCAAAATTAACGATTTGGCCCGCCGGTATTGCTTTGTCCTTTATGGAGCCGTTCAGTTTACCCCATGCTATAATGCTGCCGGAGAAAGATACGGAGCCGATGATCAGTCCGAGCAGGATAATCAGGAATATACCCCTATGCCCCGATGCCAGGTCGGCCTGATGCATATGGTGAAACTCGACAATGGATATAAGCATGGCACAGGCGCCCCCCATCCCGTTAAAGAGACTTACCATTTCGGGCATTGCCGTCATTTGCACCCTGCGGGCAATTGTTGTGCCGGCTAGCGTACCTACCAGTAAACCTCCCGCTATCCAGGGATAATTACCCAGTCTTCGCCCGGTTTCTGGGTTTTGATAAAGAAAGATAGTAGCCAGGACGGCCAGGCCCATACCCCCCGCAGCGATCAGGTTGCCGTTGCGGGCGCGCTCAGGATGCGATAACATTTTTAAGCCTATAATGAAGGTAACAGAACCTATAAGATAGGAAAGCAGGAGCAATGCATTCATTCTGAAACAAGTTATTTAAGATTAATTAAGCTGGTTGGGGCAGGTTACTTGCTTTTCTTCTTTTTAAACATTTCCAGCATCCGGTTGGTGACCACAAATCCGCCAACAACATTCAGAGTGCCCAGTATTACCGCCAGGAAGCCCAGTATCAGCGCGAGATAATTATCCGGTTCCGCTTCCCCCATGATGATGATGGCGCCTATAACAACAACGCCGTGTATCGCGTTTGCGCCGCTCATCAAAGGCGTGTGCAGCACCGAGGGGACACGACCTATGATCTCGACACCCAGGAATACGGAGAGCACAACAATGGTGATGAGATCGTAGTATTGTGTGAAGAAGGCAAAAAATTGTTCCATATTTTGAATCAGATTAGCTTAGTTTCCGGGTATCTTATTCCCGATAATCCTTTGTTACAACAAGGTTTTTACTCTTTCGTTCATAATTGCCCCCTTATGGCAGATGCAGGCTCCTTTAATTAGTTCATCTTCGAAGTTGAGTACCAGATTTTGATCGCCGGTAATGATTAATTTCAGGAAGTTCTGGACATTTTTGCTGTAGAGTTTACTGGCATCGGCGGCAGCGCTGTTCTGTAAAGCCGAGTTTCCTATAATGGTCACACCGTGCTCAACAACTGATTCGTTATTCCGGGTGTAATCTGTATTGCCTCCCGTGGCCGCAGCCAGGTCAATAATCACAGATCCTGCTCTCATAGCGGCAATCATTTCCTTTGTGATCAGGATTGGCGCTTTCTTGCCGGGTATCTGGGCCGTTGTTATGATTATATCCGCTTTAGCCGCATGTAATGCTATTTTTTCTTTTTGCCTTTGCCGGAACAGCTCATCCTGCTCCACGGCATAGCCACCTGCTGCGCTGGCGTCAGCACCACCTTCCACTTCAACAAATTTTGCACCCAGGCTCATTACCTCTTCTTTTACGGCTGGTCGTGTATCGAAGACTTCGACCACACCGCCCAGCCTCCTGGCCGTAGCAATGGCTTGCAAGCCGGCTACGCCTGCACCCAGTATCAATACTTTTGCAGGGGGTATACTGCCGGCTGCCGTCATCAGCATCGGGAAGTAGCGGGGATAAGTTTCCGCGGCCAGTATTACGGCTTTATAGCCGGCGATATTAGCTTGTGAACTCAACACATCCATGGCCTGCGCCCGGGTAGTACGGGGCAGCATGTCCAGGCTAAACAGTGTAGGGGCCTGGTTGGCCCATTGCTCTATGGCCTGCGCCTGGAATAAAGGTTGAAAAACCCCAACCCAGATGGCTCCCTTCTTGCCCCATGGCGCTTCGGATACCGGGGGCAAATGAATAGAGAGCAGTATGTCCGATCTGCTGATAAGCGTCGCTCTGTCTATGATCTCTGCTCCGGCCTGGCGGTAAGCCTCATCAGTATGAAATGCTTTGTTGCCGGCCCCGGTTTCCACAAGTACAGAAAGGCCGCTTTTTATCAAGGCGGCAGCAATATCCGGAATAAGCGATACCCGGCGGTCATATTCCGGTTCCTTGAGAATGCCGATTGTGAGCATGTGTGTATTTGTTTTTAATAACGGGTTTATTATCACAATATAAGTATTTCGATTTTCCGGTGCAACTTTCTTTGCGTTCCATTTCATCGATTAGCATTTTTTTAGGGAGTATACCGAACCTGTAATAAATGTATCTGTTACGATATAAGCCGCCGGATTGGCAGAAATTCGTTTATTTTGTACGCAATAAACTTATTTCGATAACATGGCTTTGAATAAAAATCAAATTGCGCAACGGATTGCCCGGGAACTTAAAGACGGTATGTATGTTAACCTGGGAATTGGTATACCCACGCTTGTTGCCAATTTTGTCCCGGAAAATATAGAAATAGAGTTGCAAAGTGAAAATGGCATGCTCGGCATTGGACCCTTTCCAACAGAAGAGGAAGTAGATGCCGATCTCATTAATGCGGGCAAACAAACCGTAACCTTGCGCACCGGCGGGAGCTTTTTTGACAGCGCGTTGAGTTTTGGCATGATCCGTGCCGGCAAAGTAGATCTCACCGTCCTGGGCGCTATGGAAGTTGCAGAAAACGGGGACATTGCCAATTGGAAGGTTCCGGGTAAAATGGTTAAAGGTATGGGCGGCGCAATGGACCTGGTTGCTTCGGCAAAAAATATCATTGTAGCCATGCAACATACCGATAAAGCGGGCAATTCTAAATTATTGCCGGCTTGTACGCTGCCTATTACGGGGCTGCAATGTGTGAAAAAAGTAGTATCCGATCTGGGTGTTTTCGATATTACCCCCGGGGGCTTCCTGCTTCGAGAGTATGCTCCGGGCGTAAGCATTGAGGAAATTAAGCAAAAAACAGCAGGTAAACTGACCGTGGCCGAGGATGTAGCGGAGATGGTGCTGTAAAAATAAGGTAGAACAATAATGTCTGGCGGGCTGTCTCCTAAGCGGGACAGCCTTTTTTGTTTCCCTTTCTGTTATAAGTTTATATAGCATAGTTACTCCCCCCCTTTTTTCATGACAATGCATAGCGTAAAAGCAAGGAAGGAGATACGGTCATACCAGCCATGGGAACAAAAACCGTCCAATCCTTGCGTCATGCCGACTTAATGGAGGTATCCCCTAAACAGGAGTAGGATGAGTATTGTTTCACTGAAGGCTTAGAGATCCCGCATGCTTCGGGATGGCAATGGTTAAACAGGGAAGGAAATTGGAAATCCCCCTTTTAGGGTGGTCTCTAAATGCCCTCCTATGGCTCATTTCACCCGTTATGGGGTATGGTGTGTGTTTGAAGTCAGGGTATCTTTATCCTCATAAAAACGCGTTGGCTATGTGGAAATATCTACTAATGTTATTCATGACCTGTATGGTTATGCGCTTTTTGACATGGGGGCAGGAAGGTTGCTCGATAGCCGGAACAGTACGCGATAATGAAGGCCTGCCGCTGCCCGGAGCCCAGGTGCGGTTGATGAAAGATACGGCCATTGTAGTAGGAACGGTCACGGAGCTGGAAGGCATTTACCGCCTGGAGACGATCAAGACTGGCCATTATACTTTACGCGTTGCTTCTGCAGGATTGAAAACGGTTGATACACCGGTTTCGGTCTATCGAGTAGCTCAAACTTTGCCTGATATACGCCTGCAACCTCTTTCTGAAACGGTACAGGAAGTCGTGATTAGGAGTGTACGGCCTGCGATCGAAGTAAAGGGCGACAAATGGGTAGTGAACGTAGAAAATAGCGCCCTGGCTGCAGGGGCCTCGGTTATGGATGTATTACAGACGGCCCCGGGCGTTACGGTAGGTGCTAATGATAATCTGGCACTCCAGGGAAGGGCCGGCGCTGTGGTTTGGATTGATGGCAAGCCGGTACCGATGCAGGGTGTTGACCTGGCTAGCATTTTGCGGGGCATGCCCTCGTCTACTGTCGAAAAGCTGGAACTAATAGCAAGACCCGGCGCTAACCAGGATGCCGAATCCGGAGGCGGTATTATTAATATAGTAACTAAACGAGGTAAAGGGCAAGGGTGGAACAGTGCTTTAAATCTTAATTACGGGCAGGGAAAATATCCTAAATATGGGACGGGTATTAATGCCGGTTACCGTAACAAAAAGTGGAGCTTGTATGCCAGTTATAACTATAGTTACCGCTATTGGTTTAATCATCTGATGTTGACCAGGCGGTTCGGTAATGACCCGAAAAACCCGGACTTTTATTATGTGCAGGATAATTTCAGTCTGCTTAATTTTAAAAATCATGCAGCGTCTGTTAAAGCAGATTATGCTTTGACCGGGCGTACTAAGATGGGTGTTGCCATTAGTGGTAACAGCAATCGGTTTGAACCTAAGGCCGATAACGTATCGCAAGCAATAGGCGAGTCCGGGCAATTATTATACAACTTTAATACTACAGGCCGACATCAAAGCGCGTTCTATAATTATGCTGTCAATGTTAATCTCCAGCACAAGTGGGACAGTAGCGGCAGGATGTTTAATGCAGATGCGGACTATGCTGCATTCTCCAATAAAAGTCGGCAGGATTTTTTAACCCGTTACCTGCCCCCCGGTGGTTTTCCTTATCTTCCTGATTATGCCCTTAGAAGCGACTTGGGCGGTCTGACCACTATACGCTCTCTGAAGGCCGATTACCTGCATCCGCTGGGGGTGGACGCCCGCCTGGACGCCGGTATGAAGTTCAGCAGGGTAGATACCGATAATGAGCCCGTTTTTTATGAAAAAGTAGATGGGCATTATGAACTGGATACAAAGCGTAGTAATCATTTTGTGTATAAGGAACAGATATCAGCAGCGTATGCCCGTTTGCAGAAAGAATGGGGCAGAGGCAGTTTGCAGTTGGGATTACGTATGGAACATACTTATGCCCGGTGGCTCCAACAGGTAGGTATGCAGCGATATGATACGGCATATCTTCAGCTTTTTCCTGATATTGTTTTTACTTATCCTTTGCCGGGCAAACATGAAATGAGTATACAAGTGAACAGAACAATAGAACGGCCCAATTACGAGCAGTTAAACCCGTTCCGGTATTTTATAGACAAAACAACGTATAAAACCGGAGAACCTTATTTGCAGCCGGCTTCTTATTATTCTGTGGCCCTTAGCCACATCTTTAATAAACAATGTGTAACAACTTTCAGTTACGGTATCAATAAAGGTGTAATGGCAACGGTGATACAGCCCAGCGAAACGGAAGATTCGGTAACGGTGCAAACGGTCAAGAATCTCGATCAAATGGTCTTTGTTGGCCTTAGCGGCTCTTACTCGTTTGCCTTTGCATCCTGGTGGCATAATGTAGTTAGCACGAACGTATATTATGCCGGGTATAGGGGAAATCTGGCCAATACGCCTTTAAACAGGGGAGGTATAACTTTTGATGTTAAAACCAATCATACCTGGCTGCTGCCCGGCCAGTTTGGCATAGAAGCAGGTCTGTTTTATAAGTATAAGGAGCGTTACGCCTATATGCTGGTTGAACCTTCCTGGATGGTACAGATCGGGGTGCAAAAGCATTTCTGGAATAAAAAGGCTACGCTGAAATTGAATATACAGGACCTTTTCTATAAAGGTTATCCCAGGGCCACCTCGGAATATAATAACTATAGTGAAGACTTTATAGCCAAAAGAGAAACAAGGGTTTTTAATGTCTCTTTGGTGTACCAGTTAGGAAAAGAAATGTTGAATGCAGCGAAAATAGGTGGAGGCGCCGAAGAAGAGAAAAGAAGGGCTTCCAGCGGCGCTTGATAAAGAGTGTAGTAGTTTTGGCAAAAGCAGACCATTTAAGTCTTTTGCCCGAAGGCTGGCCTTTCCAGGCAGCCTTTTTTTGTTGATTATTTCCGGATCACCCCCTGGTGCATGCTTTCCTTTATCAGCTCGGCGGTATTATGAACGCCAAATTTCTGGTATAGCGCCTGGCGATTATTTTGTATGGTACGATGGCTTAAGAAGAGCATGGAGGCTATATGACGGCTGGTATACCCCTGGGCAATCAATTCCAATATCTTTTGCTCCCGATGTGTAAGGGGAACGAGAGCAAGTTGCTGCTGTTTATGTTCTCCGGAACCATCATTCAGCAGCGCTCTTAAAGAAGGGTCTATAAACTTTTGGCCACCGGCTACGTCCCTGATAGCCTCGAGCAGTACGGGGAAAGCTACGTTTTTCAGCATATAGCCGGAGCAGCCGTTCTGCATCATGTATTTTACATCCGATTTATGGTCTACACTGCTGAGCACCAGGATGCGTATTTGGGGGTAGAAAGGGATAATCTTGCGTATTAGCTCGGTACCCCTTATGTCCGGGAACTGTATATCCAATAGTAAAACATGGGTTGTTGTTTTTTTAGACCCTCCAGCAACTGCGCCCCCGTGGCATAGGTAGCGATAACTTCTAATTGCTCCTGGCAGGATAATAAATGTTTCATCCCCTCTGTTACAATGGGGTGGTCATCGGCCAGTGCAACTTTTATTTTCATCTGCTTCTTTTAGGTCAAAGATAATATTTTATAGGCGGTATTAAATCACACCGTCACGGGGGGATGCGTAACAGAACGTACCTCAAGCCGCTTAAGTACAGTGGTCCTTCTTGTTGTGCAGGGCGCCATGTGACCGTAGAGCTTTGTGATACGGTCTGTGCCGCCAAAATCCGGAAATAATGCTGGCGTTTTACTGTTGATGTAACGCGCTACAGCCGGTCGGGCAAAGTATTCAAATAAATTTATGTTACAAATTGTATGTTTAAGAATCATGACAAACTAATAGCATGCTACTTTCACTTTTTTATTCTCCCTAACTCTTGATTGCTATTACAATACAATATGCAAATAGGCTAACCTGCTTAGGGTGAATAACTGACATCCAATTGAATTGCAACATGGTAACTGTAGAAATTTTCCAAT
>JBEBWN010000143.1:0-8964 GCA_040392235.1 Taibaiella helva
GCTCGCTGTCATATAGCAAAATTAATCAACAATTAGGTTTCGAACACTTATGGGTGAAACCTGCGGCTATCCTTTCTACACCATAGTTGGCGAGGCGGCTAGATTGTATTGATTGGGCAAAAAAGATAAATAATCAGGATTTATAACTTACCGCAGAGCTATATTGACGGCTTTCAGCCCAGGAAGCTGGCCTGGGAATAGAACCGATCTGTTTTTTGAAACGGGGCAGCAGGGATATGGTCCGGAAAGAAAACAGGTCGCTGAGCTGGAAGAAATATTTGCCAAGCAGGGTAATGCATAATGCCGGGATCAAAATAAGAATCCATAACCGGTCCCGGACAGATGATTGGGCTTTGTATTGTGAAGTACTTACTCTGAAATTCATAGATCCGCTATTTATCGGTTAACATTCTATCAGAAAGAAGGCAAAAAGTGTACCAGACCTTGGGTGGCTGCCGGCTTTTTCTAAACATATTTTCCATTATCCGGCTTTACGTATTGATTCTGAATTTCTAATTCGAAATGATAACGTATTCTTAAAGCCTTTTATTTTCCGTTCGCGCGACTTTTTTATTTATTCCGGCTTTGTGGCCGGAGGGAATGTTTTCTACATTTCTGATAAAACGTGGAAATACAACCCTATTCGTCCGAGGAGTGCTTTTTGGTTTTGCCTTTCCACTTTTAACTTAACCAATCATTCTATTATCGTGACGGAAAAGGCGGTAAGAGGCACCATATCGCAACAATTTGTCCGCCAATACTGTAAGGGAGGTTTGCGCATGCAGCTCGATGTCTACCCATACGGAAGCATCGCCGGAGGCATCTTTTCGGTTGTACTTACAATAAAGGATATGGCCCGCTTCTCGGAGGATGCCGTTCCATAGCTCCGGCAATTCATTTTCGAAACCGGCCAGGCTGACGGACAGTTGGAGCCGGTCTTTTTCGGCCGAAAGGCTTCTGGCCCTGATCTCTTCCATCCTGCTGTTGTCGTTATTGCCACCGCTCAACAGACATACGACATTTTTACCCTGTATGGCATCTGCATAAAGCCCTAAGGCCGCTACGGAAAGGGCGCCGGCGGGTTCGGCCATAATAGCGTCTTCCTCATGCAGTCCTATAAGACTGCGGCATACAATATCTTCGGGTATGGTCACTACGCCGGCCAGCAGGGAGCGGCAAATGGTATAGGGCAGCGCCCCTACTTTTTTTACCGCTGCGCCATCTACGAAGCGGTCTATTTCTGCCAGGGCCGCATTGGTACCCTGGGCTAGGGCATAACGCATAGAAGCAGCGCCGGCCGGTTCTACCCCGATGATGCGGGTTTGGGGACTAAGCCGTTCAAACACCGTGCAGAGCCCTGCAGCCAGGCCGCCACCGCCTATGGGTACAAACAGGTAGTCTATGCCGGCTTTTCTATCACCAAGTATTTCCAGGCCTGCGGTGCCCTGGCCCGCTATAACCATTTCGTCGTCGAAGGGGTGGATGAAATGCATCTCTTCTGCCTTTGCTATGCTGAGGGCTTTTTCGTAGGCGTCGTCGAATGTGTCGCCCCAAAGAAGCACTTCAATGGCATGCCCACCCCAGAACCGGGTCTGCCTTATTTTTTGTGCGGGCGTGCCGAGCGGCATCACGATCCGGGCCCTGGCGCCCAGCCTGTTGCAGGCAAAGGCCACACCCTGCGCATGGTTGCCGGCGCTGGCGCATACAATACCCTTCGTCCGTTCCGCCGGCGGGAGGCTGGCAATTTTATAATAAGCTCCCCGCAATTTATAGGAGCGTACCGGTTGCAGGTCTTCCCGCTTTAACCATACCTGTGCGTCATATGTGCGGCTAAGGCGCTCATGATGGCAAAGCGGGGTATGGAGGGCTACGCCCTGCAATATCTCAGCCGCCGACTGCACCTTATCAAAAAGTGTTTTCATTTTCTGGTCTTAATTGCCGTACGGCAACCCCCGTTTGCCATAGCTCACTTTCTCTTAATGTTTTTAACTCCTTTTCCAGGCTTTCCCGGTAATTGGCCTTGCTATTGGCTTCAATAACAATTGCCGCTTCCCGGCCGCTGGCCACACTGTCATATAATTCGTTGAAGAGGGATTCTGTAGCCTGTTTAAACCTGTTTTTCCAATCCAGGGCGCCCCTTTGCGCGGTAGTGGAACAGTTGGCATACATCCAATCCATCCCTTTTTCCGCAACAAAGGGCAGGAGGCTTTGTGTGAGTTCCTCTACCGTTTCATTGAAGGCTTCGCTGGGTGAATGGCCTCTTTCTCTCAGAACCTGGTACTGCGCCTCCAGCAGGCCTGCTACAGCGCCCATCAGAACGCCGCGTTCGCCGGTGAGGTCGCTGTATACCTCGTTGCGGAAGGTTGTTTCAAAAAGGTAGCCCGAGCCTATGGCAATGCCCAGGGCCAGCACCCTGTCGCGTGCGCGGCCGGTGGCATCCTGGAAAACGGCGAAGCTTGAATTGATACCCTGGCCTTTTAAGAACAGCCGGCGCAGGGATGTTCCGGTGCCTTTGGGCGCGACCAGTAGAATGTCGATACCCGGGGGCGGAACAATACCGGTCTGGTCCCTGAAGGTGATACCGAAACCATGTGAAAAATAAAGCGCTTTACCCGGACTGAGGTGCTTTTGCAAGGTAGGCCATGTGGCCATTTGCGCCGCGTCGGACAAAAGGTTCATAATAATACTGCCTCTCTGGCAGGCTTCTTCTATTGTAAAAAGATCAGCGCCTTCTACCCAGCCATCCTGCACAGCTTTATCCCAGCTTGCGGTCCCTTTGCGTTGCCCGATAATAACGCGCAAGCCGTTGTCCCGGAGATTGAGTGCCTGCCCCGGTCCTTGGATGCCATAGCCTATAACGGCGATGGTTTCTTCTTTAAGTATTTCCTGCGCCTTGTTCATCGGGAAGTCTGCGCGGGTAGTGACTTCCTCCATTGTTTCACCAAATTTAATTCTGGTCATTGTGCTGTTGTTTTATTGTGAAATAATAAGATGACTTCGTTCACCTCGATAATGCGTAAGAACTGCAGGCGCAGTTTTTCGGCCATACTATGGTCCATGTCGGCCGAGAAGGTCAGCAGGCTTAATGATCCGATACTGCCGTCTGCGATATGCAGGTGTTTTATATTGATCCGGTTGCGGCTCAATATAGTGGCCATTCTTTCCAGAACGCCTATTTGGTTGTCGATCAATACTTGTAGTGTAAGCATGTTCCTGTGTTTTTAATATAACCTGATTTCATCTACTGCCGCACCCGGCGGTATCATGGGAAATACATCGTCTTCGCGCGCCACCTGTACCTGTAGCAAGAACGGGCCGCTGGCCTCCAGCAGGTTTTCCAGCCCGGGAAGCAGTTCTTCCCGGGTTCCTATCTTCAGGGCTGGTATGCCGAAGGCACGGGCAATAGCCGAAAAGTCAGGGTTGACCATCGACACAGCGGAGTAGCGCTTATCGAAAAACAGGCTCTGCCATTGCCGCACCATGCCCAGGTAATTGTTGTCGAGTACGATCATTTTTACCGGCACTTTGTATTGTGCTATGGTAGCCAGCTCCTGCAGGGTCATCTGGAAGCAGCCGTCGCCGATCACGGCAACAACATCCCGGTTGGGGACGCCCAATTTGGCGCCCATGGCTGCCGGCAAGGCATAGCCCATGGTGCCGAGCCCGCCGGAGGTGAAGTAACTGCCTGGCTTCATAAAAGAATAATAAAGGGCTGTCGTCATCTGGTGTTGCCCTACGTCGGCAACAATAAGCGCCTGGCCGCCGGTTTTTTCGGACAGCTGGTGGATAACTTCTGCCATATGCAGGGGGCCTTCCTTCCTGCCCAGTGTCTTTGCAGTTATGGTCTCTTCCTCCATTTGCCGGTACCGATCGCGTAAGGACAGCCATTCCCTATGCCTGTTCTTTTGCAGCAGGGGAAGCAAGGCGGCAAGGATGCTACGGGCATCGCCCCGCAGGGCCAACGTTGCCGGGATGATCTTGTTGATTTCTGAAGGGTCTATTTCGATATGGATCACCTTGGCCCCGGGAGCATATTTTTGTACATTGCCCGTAACCCGGTCATCGAATCGCATGCCCACGGCCAGGAGCACATCGGCCTGGTTGGTCAGCATATTGGGTGCATAATTGCCGTGCATGCCCAGCATACCTGCATACAATGGGTGTCGTGCCGGAAAGGAAGATAAACCATGCAGGGTGCAGGCCACGGGGGCATCAAGCATCTCGGCCAGGAGGCGAAGCTCTTTTTCGGCGCCGGATAAGGCTACGCCGTTGCCGGCCAGGATGAGCGGTCTTTGCGCCGATTGTAGCAGCGCTGCGGCGGCTTCCAATCCGGGGGGCAGGGGCAGCAGGTATTTGTGCTGCTGGCCGGCCGGTGGATAAAGAAAAGCCTGTTCCAGTAAACCTAATTGCGCGTCTTTCGTAATCTCGATCAATACGGGCCCGGGCCTGCCTTTACGCGCCAGGGAGAAGGCCTGGCTCATTACTGCCGGGATCTCGGAAGGCGAGGTTACCTGGTAGTTCCATTTCGTTACCGGCCGGGTAATGCTCATGATATTGGCTTCCTGGAAAGCGTCAGTGCCCAGTAGCGATGCCTGTACCTGTCCCACAATGCATACCAATGGTACAGAGTCCATTAGTGCATCGGCCAAGCCGGTTACCAGGTTGGTGGCACCCGGGCCGGAGGTGGCCAGTACAACGCCGGTGCGGCCAGTAGCCCGGGCATAGCCTTCGGCGGCGTGTATGGCGCCCTGTTCGTGGCGGACCAGGATGTGCGTCAGTTGCTGTTCGTAGTCGTACAGCGCATCGTAGACCGGCATAATGGCCCCGCCGGGATAGCCGAACAGGAGGCTTACGTCCTCGGCCAGCAGGCTTTGCATCACGGCAACGGCGCCGCTCAGGGGTGTGTCAACGGTCTGTGGTGCATCCTCTTGCGGCGCATCCGACCTGCCGGGCGTATTTGTATAAGATACCATTGTTTACTTTTAATTTAGGTTGTGTCCAATTGGATTTGCGTCGGGATAATTCTTTTTCTATTACCAGTAATTGTATGCGCCTGTTGGGGATGTCGATCTCAATAAGATCGCCGTTCTCTACCAGGGCGATGGTTCCGCCATCGTACGCTTCGGGGCTAATATGCCCTACTACGAAACCATGGCTGCCGCCGCTGAAACGGCCATCGGTGATCAGTGCTACCTGTCCGTTCAATCCGGCGCCTGCCAGGGCCGATGTAGGCTTGAGCATTTCGGGCATGCCCGGTCCGCCTTTGGGGCCGGCATATCTTATTACCAGCACACTGCCCGGCGGTATCTCTTTGCGCGTCAATGCGGCAATCAGCGTATCTTCTTCCTCAAATACCAGGGCAGGCCCTTTAAAGTAGTTGCCCTCTTTGCCACTGATCTTGGCCACTGCGCCGGCAGGCGACAGGTTGCCATACAGTATTTGTATATGGCCGCTTACTTTCAAGGGCGCATTAACCGGAAGCAGCACCTGTTGTTGTTCGAAATCGGGTTCCAGTACGGCATCGAGGTTGGCCGCCAGGCTCCGGCCGGTTACGGTCATACAGTTGCCTTTGAGGTAGCCCTGTTGCAAAAGGTAGCGGAGCACTGCCGGCGTACCACCGGTACGGTGCAGGTCCTGCATCAGGTAACGGCCACTGGGCTTGAGATCGGCTAGCACCGGGGTACGGTCGCTGAGGCTCTGGAAGTCATCCTGCGAAAAAGGTATGCCGGCGGTAGCCGCCACAGCCAGCAGATGCAATACGGCATTGGTGCTGCCGCCCAGGGCGATCACCACGGTCGCTGCATTTTCCAGGGCAGCGCGGGTAATGATATCGGAAGGTTTCAGATCCAGCGCCAGCAGGTTGCGGACCGTTTGTGCCGCAATGCTGCATTCCTTTTCTTTTTCCGGGCTCAGTGCCGGGAAGGAGGAAGAGCCGGGCAGGCTCATACCCATTGCCTCAAAAGCTGCGGCCATGGTGTTAGCCGTGTACATACCTCCGCAGGCCCCTGCCCCCGGGCAGGCATGGCTGATGATGCCTTGATAGGTCTCCTCGTCTATCTTGCCGCTGAGCTTTTCGCCCAGCGCCTCAAAGGCCGAGACAATATTGAGCGTTCTACCTTGATATTTGCCGGCAGCAATAGATCCGCCGTAGATTAATAAGGACGGTCTGTTTAAACGTATCATAGCCATCACTGCTCCCGGCATATTCTTGTCGCAGCCTGCCAGGGCAACCAGGCCATCATAAAAATGGGCGCTGCAAAAAGCTTCTATAGAATCGGCAATAAGTTCGCGGCTGACCAGGGAGTAGCGCATTCCTTCCGTACCATTGGTTAAGCCATCGCTGATGCCTATGGTATTAAAGCATAAACCGTTAAGATGTTCTTGCAGCATTTCTTTTTTAACCAAGGCAGCCATATGGTTCAGATGCATATTGCAGGTATTACCTTCGTAACCCATACTGGCTATACCCACAAAAGGCTTGTCCATATCTTCGTGCCGGAGCCCTATACCATGCAACATGGCCCGCGCGGCAGGGAGGTCCGGGTCTTGTGTTAGTGTTTTACTGTACCTGTTCATAATTATACACCGGTTGTTAATGTGTTGGTATCCTGTGTCGCTCTTACCCGTTGGGCATACAGTTCCTGTATGGCTTTGCCCAGTGACTGTTGCCAAGGTAGGGGAAACCGGTATTCGTCGAGCCGGGCGATACCGGCCACCTCGGCAGCAGTGCCGCAATAGAAAGCGCTGTCGGCTTGTTTGAGCTCGTCGGGGCTGATCTGTTTTTCGGTACAGGGAATGCCTGCCGAGTGACATAACTCGATAACGGTTTGCCGGGTGATGCCCGGAAGTATATTGCCGCGGGAAGGTGTGTATAGCCTGCCGTCTTTTTCCATAAAGAGATTAGCCCCCGGACCTTCGGCCACATAACCATCTGCATCCAGGAGCAGCGCTTCGTCGAAGCCCCGTTCGCGGGCCTCGATGGAGGCCAGTATGGAGTTGGTATAATGGCCGCAGGCTTTGGCCTCTATGGGCGTAGACCGCGGATTTGGCCTCTGGTAAGACGAAGTGCATAGCCTGAGCAGGTTATGCCCCAGGTAAGCATCCCAGGACCATGCTGCGATAAAAAGCTGGACCTCCGATGGCGCTGAAAGGCTCATATTAGGACCGGTATAGACCAAGGGTCTTATATAGGCATTGCCCAGGCTGTTGCGGGAGAGCTGCTCTTCTGTTATGGCTATCAGTTGGTCGACCTCATAAGCAAAGGGTATACGGATTTGCTCGCAGGACATTTTTAGTCTCAGGTAATGTTCCCGGGCTTTAAACAACCGGCTGCCTTCGGCTGTGGTATAGGATCGGATACCTTCAAAGGCGCCGTAACCATAATGGGCTGTTTGGGCGTATAAGCTCATATTGGCTGTTCCGGCCTGTACAAAATGACCGTTGAGGTATACCCATGTTTCGTCGTTGTAGTACATGATTTCTTTAAATTGATTAGTGAGGAAATAAAAAAAGCGTCATCCGTTGGGGGATGACGCTTTGCTGTTTTTACGAGCCGGCTCTTAGCTATACATCATCCCCTGTGTGACTGGTAGAGCCACAATAATAATGATGACGATAATAATGCTGAGGGCAGCTGTAACTATTTGTTTTTTCATATTACTTTGATGAGCACGCAAAAAAAAGAGGTCATCCTGCGGGGATGACCTCTTGTATGTAGCATTTATATTTTTATATGCACCAACAGGCTCCCCATTGCGGCTGAATGGCCACAATAATGACAGAGAGCATAATAATCAGTGCGTAGTTATTTTTCATTGCACAGCAAAAGTAGGTATACTTTTGATTTCACCAAATTTTTTTTTGTACTGTGTATATTCCAGTCTCGCGTTCTATCGAGCAGCGCTTTGCTGAAAAGCAACGGAAGCAAAGCATCGTCGAGATATTCCGCCGGGTTTTACCGGTCGCTGCCTTTACCAAACACATCAGGTTGACATTCCGCACATGCTCTGATGGCGGGCGTGAGTCCTCTCCGTGTCCGGTATGTTTTGATGTATGTACCCAGCTTTTGCTGATACTTGTGTTAAGCAAACCTTTTTTTTTCGTCATATCGACCGAAGCTTTCTCCGTAGTACAGCGAAGGAAAAAGCGCAGTGGAGATATCCCGCCGGAGCATGCCGGATCCTGCCTTTGCTGGTACTTGTGTTAAGCAAACATCCTACACATGTTGAGGGGATGCCTCCACAGGGTCGGCATGACGCGTTGATTAGGCAGCCCATCCGAAGGCCAAAGGTGTACGCGAACAATGGGGTGGAGGCAGCTTCCTACTTGCTGTGACGACAAGAATGCAAACTAATATAGGGTGGATTCATTGGGCGGCGCAGGGCTGTTGTATGCTTAGGGCCATGCTTTGTTTTTCTATCCTTTTCTCCTTTTTCCGTTATATCGACCGAAGCTTTCGCCGTAGTACCGCGAAGGAAAAGCGCAGTGGAGATATCCCGCCGGAGCTTGCCGGACCCGACCTTTGCTACAACCTGGTAGCTGTAAATATCCTACATGTTCAGGGGATGCCTCCACAGGTGCCAATGACGCGTTGATCGTGCGGTGTGTACGCTTTCGCAGCTTACAGTTTCGTTGTGCCGCTCTACCCAATACATTATACAATCTACGCGAAGACCACCAGGTAGTAATTTTTTTTGCCTTTTTGAATAAGTGTATATTTATCATTAAGCAGATGTTCTTCCCTGAGGCGGGTGTCCGGATTTTCGATTTTGCTTTTGTTGATGCTGATGCCGCCGCTCTGCAGGAGCTTGCGGGCTTCGCCTTTAGAGGGAAAAATACCAGTATCTGCGAGAAATTGTATCAGGTCGGCGCCTTCTGCTCCGAGCGACTCTTTGCTGTAGTTCACCCTGGGAACACCTTCCAATACTTCCAGCAACTGCCGTTCGTTGAGGGTGGCTAAAGCTT
>JBEBWN010000144.1:0-8936 GCA_040392235.1 Taibaiella helva
ACTTTAACTACACTGGGGGATGCACCCAATTGAGTTTAACAGCAGACCCTAATTAACAGTTGATTGTAGCTTTTTGGTTTTGCCTTTTTACTTTTAACTTACCAGCTCCCCCTCCACCAGGTTATGCTCCAGCCGGATCAAGATTAAAAATCTTCTGGTCAGGCCACGTCATTTTGTTTGTCCAGGCCTTTAATACAATGTTCTACCTTAAAATTTTTAGGGGAAATGCCGGTATGCTGCTGGAAGAATTTTACAAAATTCGTCGGCTCGGTAAACCCCAGGTGATAACTGATTTCTTTCACCGACATATTTTCGAATAATAAAAGCCGCTTCGACTCCCTTAATAATTTTTCCTGCATCATGGCCTTGGGCGACCAGCCAATGCCTTTCTTACAAACGGTGGCCAGCTGATCCTGTGTGATATTCATCTGGTCGGCATAAAATTGCAGGTTGCTATGCTCCCGGAAATGCTCGTTTAACAGCCGTATAAATTGTACAATCTGGCTTTTAGCATAACGTTCGATCAGGTCCAGGTAAGCATTCTCACTTTCTAATTGTAATTTATGCAGGTAAATCACCATGCCGAGCAACATGTTATGTAAGAAGTCGAATTTCAACAGAGGATCCGTACCAAAGCGATATTCCCAACCAAAGGTCGTGATCTGCGAGAGGAGATACTTACTCCCTGTTTCGTTTTCAGACAACTGGAAAAAGAGTCGGCGATGCGGGCTATAAATGGCTTTATACAGCAATTGTTCATGTAAGGGAAAACGGCAGAAAAATTCTTCCGTAAAAAGGATCACAACACCTTGTATATACAGCGTATTTTCCAGGTGCAGAAAGCAAAAGGGATTTACAAAAAGCAAAGTTCCCTGTTGCAGGGGTACGTAAACATTATCGATAAAACAATGCCCGTTGCCCTGTTTTACAAAGAGAAAGGCATACGCTAATTGCTCATCGGAAATTCTCCGCGGCTCTTTGCCGAATACGGTGGCAAACCGGTCAAGCGTTTGAAACTTCAGCAGCTCACCCGCTTCCAGCAAAGGTGTTAGTTGTCTGTTTGGCATAAAAATGATGGTTCTATGTGGTTAAATAACTGGTTGCAAAAATGGGGATAGGAAAGAACTCCTTGCTAACGGAACCAAAACATATAACAGGACCGGTAGTTTAAGAAAGCAGAAAACCATTTTTATACTCATGCTCTAAAAACATAACATAAAAACGGTTCACGCAAAAAGGTTCAATATGGGTGCAAAATAAGGAATTAAGTATAATCTGCTCTTCAGGCAACAAAAAGATATCACAGCGAAGCATGAAGCTGTCTCTGTCCCGATTGTTCGCGTATGCCTTTGGCCTTAAGATGGACTGCCCAATGAACGCGTCCATGCCGACCTGGTGGAGGCCCCCCTGAGTATGGGTAGAGTGTTTACTGCTACCACATTGCAGCAGAGTCGGAGGCCGGCAAGCTCCGGCGGGATATCTCCCCTGGCTTCCTCTCTCTTTCATGCGATCCTTACCTCCCATTGCGCCGTACGAAGCAATCTGACCCCAGCCTGTCTTAGTTTGCGTTCTTGTCGTCACAGCGAAGCATGAAGCTGTCTCTGTCCCGATTGTTCGCGTATGCCTTTGGCCTTCGGATGGACCGCCCAATGAACGCGTCCATGCCGACCTTGTGGAGGCATCCCCTGAGGATGGGTAGGGCGCTTACTGCCACCACATTGCAGCAGAGTCGGAGGTCGACAAGCTCCGGCGGGATGTCTCCCCTTAGTATGTACAGGGTTCTTATTGGCAGAATGGGAAAGATGTTGCCGTTCCGCTGGTTTGCGCGGCAAGATGAATGCCCTGATAATCGTGGCCGGTAATGGAAGTGTTAATTTTGGCTGGGCCCAATATGAGGATAGATCTCTCCGCTTTGGTCAACATCAAGAAAAAAAAAGCTTCTGCACAGCAGAGATTCCGCAAAGCCCGCTTATTTGCCGAGGTCCGCTACTCCCGGCGTAGCCATATAAAGCTTTGGCTTCAGAGAGGGAGAGATTCATTCTTTGGGCGCTGGAAGGCTCCGCTTTGATTATAGCATCATGGTCAATGCGGTGAGGCATTCGCAGAACAAGCGTGCTGTTTATGTTTCCTGAGCGGGATTAACATAGAGGAATATATTAGTCAAAGCGAAATAAAAAAATGATTCAAATGTATTTTGACAATACACTAGTGTCAAAGCTTAAGGCAGTTAATGGAAGGCGCTCATTTATAAACGCACAAACAATCCTGCCTGGGCCAATCCCCTGTAACCGAATCCTACCGAGCCAAAAAAACCGGCACGGGCGCCATATTTAATACCCAAAGCAGTAATCTGGAAGTCGAAAAGCATATCATTATGTTTCGACGGCGATTCGGTAGAGACCGATGGCCTATAACGTTCATCCCTGTAGGTAAGTCCTAATCCGGCCGACGAATAAAGTTTTAGTTTCGCCTTGTTTATATAACGGAAATCAGCCTCGGCTGCCAGTGTATAATAACGAACGTGGACATCGCCGGTACGTTGTCCGAAAAGCCAAATTTCGCCACTGCTGGCACTGTAGCCCGCGGCCGCGCCAATACTCCAGCGCTTGTTTAATTGATAGCGATAACCTAAAGTAAGCGTTCCGAATGTAGAGTAATTCCGCTTCTCATATTGAGCGAGGGAAACCATAAAAAAGGTTAGATCCGAAAAAAAGTCAATAAACTCGCTGGTAGGAGACAATCCATACCCCAGGCTTATTTCCTGCTTAGGCTCTTGGGCCTGCACTATACCCTGGATAAATACACTAAAAAGACAAATCAGAAAAACAGTTTTGCGCACGTCGCCCGAATTTTAACACGTAAAAAAGAACATAGATAAAGGGGAGAACCCTTAATTTGCATGGATCAATAACAGTTGCAAAACTAGCACTTAATTATAAAAAACTAGTTTTCTTAGCTTAAAACATAAATATTTTTTCAAAAACACAACAAGATCTTCCGGCGCCCACAGGCACCGCGGGGAAACCGAATCCAGATGATAACCTTAAACAGTTACCTATTACCGGTCTTTATATTGCTCCTGCTGCAATCAGCCTTGCTACTGGTATTACTATTACGTTACCGCCGGAAAAAAGAGCCGGAGATCATGGAAAAACTGGAGCAATTAATGGCTTTACAAACCCAGCTGCAATCAGCTATCGGGCAGGAAGGACAAAACCTGATATCCAGGCTTGAGGCGCAATCCAGGAAAAACCGGGAGGAATTACAAGTTCATTTCAGAAACCTGGGCGACAATATTTCGCTGCACCTGAAAAATGTTGCCCAGGTACAGAAAATGCAACTGGATAACCTGAACGAGCAGGTACAAGCTCTTACCCGGCACAACGAAGCCCGGATGATGCGCATGCTGCAATTCTCAGAACAAAAACTCCAGGAATTTCGTCCTATCCTCGAGCACAACCATAAAGAGATATTGCGCGACCTTCAAAGCAGCTACCAATTGCTCCAGGAGCAGGTAACAGCTGCCTGGAAGGAAAGCAAACAGGAAATGAACCTGGCCCAGAAAGAAGCCCGCGAACAAATACACAATTATCTCCAAAGCTTTGATCAATGGCAGTATAAAAAATTTACGGATTTGCAGGAAAGTCAGAGACTACTAAAAGAAGAAACAGGAACCGGCCTGGAAAAAATGCGCTCGGTAATAGAACAACGCCTGCAACACCTGCAGGAGGACAATAGCCGCAAACTGGACGAAATGCGGCATACGGTAAATGAAAAATTACAGACCGCGGTAGAAAAGCGGTTCAACGATTCTTTTAAGATCATCAGCGAACGGTTAGAGCAGGTACACAAAGGCCTGGGTGAGATGCAGGGCCTGGCTACCGGCGTCGGCGACCTAAAAAAAGTATTATCGAATGTAAAAACAAGAGGATTAATGGGTGAAATTCACCTGGAAGCTATACTGGAACAGATATTATCGCCGGAACAATATGTAAGGAATGCAGCGATTAAAGCAGGTAGCCAGGAAAGAGTGGAGTATGCAATACGATTGCCTGGTAGGGATACGGATCATCCGCTACTGCTGCCGGTCGATGCCAAGTTTCCTGTTGAAGATTACCAGAGATTGACAGAAAGCTATGAACATAATCAGCCTAGGGACTGGGAACTCTACAGCAAGCAATTTGAAAATGCCGTCCGGAAAAATGCTAAAGATATAGCCGACAAATACCTTAATCCGCCTTATACTACCGATTTTGCTGTTATGTTTGTTCCCTCTGAAGGAATTTATGCCGAGATATTACGCAGAACAGGATTGTTTGAATCCCTGCAACGGGATCTGCGTATTACCGTGGTGGGCCCGGCTAACCTTGTGGCTTTTTTAAGTAGCCTGCAAATGGGCTTCCGTACGCTCGCAATAGAAAAACGCTCCGGTGAAGTATGGCAGGTATTGAACACGGTAAAAACAGAATTTGGTAACTTTGGTCTGCTGCTGGAGCAAACCCGGAAAAAACTGCAGGAAGCCACTAATACCATTGATAAAGCCGGCGTACGTACACGGGCCATCGCGCGGCAGCTTAAAGAAGTACAGGAGCCTGTCCGTGAGGATGAAAGTGTGCACCTACCCCGAACCGAATAAGTAAACGGTTGGGCAAGGCCAGCTTTAGCTCAAAAGGCAAAACCAAAAAGCGAACATACTTTTTGGTTTTGCCTTTATACTTTTGACTTAAAAGCTACATATTAATATAGTGCATAAGGGACTGGTAACGTTCCAGCATACCTTCCTGTGATTTCAGTTCGGCAAATACCTCTTTTATCTGGTACTCGTAACGATCGAAGGAGGCCACCAGCGATTGCAATTCCAGCGTATTGGTTTTCAGAACGACCTCTATTTTTTCCTGGTCGGGATAGGAAAAGACCTGCACATTGGTAACGGTCACATCGCTGCTTTCGCATATGCGGGTTATTTCTGACAAACTATAGTCTACCGGTTTCATTTCCAGTACCACAATGCCTCCCGGCTTATCTACGCCCGAATGACTTACCATGTATTCCAGCAGGCCGGCGCGGCTTACCGCACCTATATATTGACTATTGGACTCTTCGATAACGGGCAAGACGTCCAGGTCTTGTTGCACGAGCAAGCGGGCCGCTTCATAGGGATGCAGATGTGCATGCACAATGGGGCTATAGTGCAAAAAGGGAGCCCTGCCTAACGCCTGTTCGGGATGCTCCCAATCCAATACATCGGCTTCGCTGATGAGCGCTTTGTAGTCTTTATTGTCGACCAATGGCAAATGCGTCAAAGACAGTTCCTGGAACAAATGCAAGGCATTTTCTCCGCTGTCTTCGGGTTTTAAGACCGGAATATCGGGCGATATTAGTTGCTGTATGAACATGTTAATCGTTTTTAATTATTTCCTTCTCCTCTACTCAAATGAGACAAAAATTATTCCAAATAATGGACATAGGACATAAAAAAAACAAATAGCATTATATAAGTCTTCAAATCCCTTAATTGTCTTTGTGACGCTCCAGGAAGGCAGACAGTATCTGGTTAAATTCCCCCGGAACTTCCATCATCGGGGCGTGTCCGCAGTGATCGATCCAAAAAAGTTCAGAATTGGGTAGCAACAGCTTAAATTCTTCCGCTACCATTGGTGGCGTGATGGTATCATTTTTTCCCCAGATGAGGCAGGTAGGCACTTTAATTTCCCTCAGTTCGTCACTCAGATTATTGCGGATGGCCGATTTCGCTAAAGCAATTATCTTAATCGCTTTCAGGCGGTTATTAACGATTGCATATACCTCATCCACCAGCTCTTTGGTAGCCACCTTGGGATCATAAAAAGTCAGTTCCGTCTTTTTACGGATAAACTCGTAATCACCCCGCTTAGGATAGGTTTCCCCCATCCCATTCTCAAACAAACCCGAACTGCCGGTAAGCGTTAAGGTTTTAACTTTTTCCTGGTTGCTCAATGTATAGATGAGCCCAATATGGCCGCCCAATGAATTGCCCATAAGGTGTACTTTGTCAAACTGTCGTACCTCTATGAATTTCTGTACATATTTGGCAAGGGTTCCTACTCCTGTATCCAATCCCATGTCAAACAGGGGAAGCATGGGAATAATTACCTTATACCTGGCTTTAAAATGATCGAAAAGGTCTTTAAAATTACTTAGTGCTCCAAAAAGTCCATGCAATAATATAAGCGGTTCTCCCTCGCCTTCCTCTACGAACTTAAACTTACCAAGTGATTTTATCTCTGATTCCATATATAAAATATGAGTTGGCTGCTAAAATAATGCTATTCTGTTACGTCTGCATTATTTTTCCGGAAAAAATTTAGAACTCTAGACTTACGTTAACCCATTCTTTATCAAAATGTGCCCTGTATTTTTTGTAAAAATTGATGGCAGGATCATTCCATTCCAACACCTGCCAGCTTAGCCCTTTATAGCCCTGCTCCCGGGCCGTTTCCAGCAGGCGGTCCATTAGCATTTTGCCGATACCGCGTCCGCGCCAGGATTGCCGTACAACCAGGTCTTCCAGGTACACCCGTTTTCCTTTCCAGGTAGAGTAGCGAATATAATATAAGGCCATGCCGACTATTGCATTCCCCTCGCTACCGGTAGATACAGCTACCAGCGCCCACCATACGGGATGAACGCCAAAACCGGCATCCCGGAAATCTTCCGGCGAAACGGTTACCTGCTCCGGCGCCCGTTCATACTCGGCCAATTCGCGGATCAATTCCATCATAGCGGGCAGGTCGGCCTCCGTTGCCGGTCGCAGGATTACCTTTGTATCATCAGCGATTTTGTATTCCATAGTACAAATCTACCCTCTTTATGTTTATTTTTAGAACTATTAAGCGATAATATCGTTTTTAAATGCTTGGTTATTTACATAATATACTATTTTTACAGCCAAGGTAACCCACCTAAAATCCGTTAATTTGTCTAAAAGCAACTACCGAAATCTAACCGACGAGGACTTGGTACACCGGATTGCCCTAAAGCAAGACCAGGAGGCTTTTAATGTTTTGTACCAACGATACGCCCACCTGGCGTTGGGTGTGTGCCTAAAATATCTCAAGTCGCGAGAGCCGGCCCGGGATGCCGTACAGACTATTTTCACCAGACTTTGGACGGATGTGCACCAATACCAGATACGCCGCTTTAAGCCTTGGTTTTACCAGGTGGCCCGCAACCATTGTCTCATGGAGTTACGCAAAAATGACCCCAATCAAAAAATAGTTGCCGAATGGGATATGAGTCTTATGGAATGGGAAGACAACCTGCATCTTAAATTAAATGAGGAACAATTGCTCGTACACCTGAACCTGTGCCTGCGCAATCTGAATACGGAGCAAAAAACCTGTATCACTCATTTTTACCTGGACCAGAAAAGTTACCAGGAAACGGCATCAATGACCGGTATGTCGGGCAAAGAAGTGAAAAGTCACCTTCAGAATGGCCGGCGCAACCTGAAAATATGTCTGAAACAAAAATTAAGTTAAATAAAGAGGAATGGACAGCGACGAGCGGTTATTGCAGGTTTTGGACCAAAGCGCCTGTTTAAGTAAAGGACAGTTGCTCGGATACAGGAAACAAACATTGTATCCTGAGGAATTGCGTGCTGTAGAAATGCACCTTAATAGTTGTCCGTTCTGTAGTGATGCCCTGGAAGGGTTTAACCAGGAACAGGACATGGAACAGTTGCTGTCGGGCCTGTTTCCCCCGCCCTTGCCTGCGCAGCCTATACGCGAACAAATAAAAGAGCCAGCCCCGGCAGTGCAAAAAGCGGAGCCAGCGCCTGCGGCACACAAAGAGCCGGTCCGTACCGAGCCTATCAGTCGCCCGGCACTCGCAGCAAATGTCCGGCCGATGAAAAAGGCGGGGCACTGGCGCCGGAACCTGGGCATTGCAGCGGCGCTGATAATAGGGTTCGGCATACTTTGGTATGTGGAATTCCGCAAACAGCCACCAGAAACCCTGGCCTTAAATACCATTGATACCACGCCCCCGCTGCCTCCGCCCGCCGCGCCAGAGCTTAAGCCCATAGCATCGAGAGGAACACGGCATCAGGGCGATACCGCGGCACATATCGTAGCACGGAAAAAAGACACGCTGCACAGCCTGCACGACGCGGATGTAAAGCTGATAGCCCAGAAAACGAAAGATAGTGCTAAAATAGCAGCAACACAGGATAAAGTAGCTGATCAACAGCAGGTGACTATGGCGGCCAAAGCCCGGGCCAGCGAACGCGAAGAAGAGAAAGGAGCGGACAAACAGAAAGAAGATGATTCTGTTCCGGCCCTGGCCGCCAGGAGCGCGGAACCAGAAAAAACCAATGCACGCAATAGCGAAAAAGAAGAATCTGCCAGCGATTTTGAAATGGGCCTGAAAATGTATAAGCAAAAGCAGTATGCCAGCGCTCTTATGTATTTCCGCACCGTAGAATCGGACAAATCGAATGCTAAATACTGGGATGCAGTTTACTACTCCGCCCTCTGCCATAAAAACCTAAACAAAAACAGGAGGGCCAGGAAATTATTCGAACGGATCGTAGAAGAGAATGCCCCCCATAAAAAAGCAGCTCAAAAAGAGCTGGACAATATGAAAAATGATTAAAGACCGGAGGTATTAGTGTTAAGTTAGAAGTAAGAAGGCAAAACCAAAAAGCTGCACAGCACAATGACGATCCCTAATACATAGTATATATTACGTACACACGGCGGCCTGCACCAAAGCATGAGACAATTACCATTCCAAATGCAGCCGCTGATACATAACACAAAAACACTATTCTTCCACATACCTTAAGGATACCAGGAAATCGGGACTTATCCGTACCTCGCCACCGCATTTGAATGCCGGTAGCGCCTTCCAGTCGTCACCGGGTATTATTTCGATCTGCTCTTTGTTACATAGCA